>JAACED010000011.1 GCA_011682695.1 Gammaproteobacteria bacterium | reverse complement strand
GTTGGGATCCTTCGCGGACCGGCTCGGCGTGGGCGGGACGCTGTCGGAGGCGGTGGGATGGTCCGGTCCGGGTCGGCCGGTTCATGATCGGGGCCGGGTGTTGGTCCAGGCGATGTTGACGCTCGCCGGGGGTGGCGAGTCGTGTGCCGATATCGAGACGCTCGCCTCGCAGGGCCGACTGTTCGGTTCGGTGTGTTCGGACACGACCCTGTATCGCACCTTCACCCGAACCCTCGACACCACAACCATGGAACGGGCCCGCCGGGCGTGGGCGCAGATCCGCGCCGAGGTGTGGCGACGCACGTCAGTGACCGGCGGGGACGGGCCGGTGATCTTGGATGTTGACGCGACCCTCGTCGAGATCCACTCCGAGCACAAGGACGGCGCCGCCCCACACTTCAAGGGAGGGTTCGGGTTCCATCCCCTGTTCTGTTTCGCGGATGGGACCGGTGATGTGCTGGCGGGGATGCTGCGGCCAGGGAACGCCACAGCGAACGACACCGCCGACTTGTTGGCTGTGGTCGACGACGGGATCGGTCAGCTCCCTTCAGATGTGGCGGCGGGGCACCGGGAAGGCGACGACCCCGGCCTGGCGGAACGTCGGATCGTGGTGCGTTCAGATTCGGCGGGCGGCACCAAAGCGTTCACCAACGGGCTGCGGGCACGCAACATCGGATTCGCCGTCGTTGCCCGCCGACAGACCGCCGTGGCGGCGGCGATCACGGTCGCGAACGACGACCCGACACGGTGGATACCAGCCGTCGGCCAGGACGGCGACCCGGTCAAACCCACCAGTGATGGGAGAACCGCAGCGGTGTGTGAGGTCACCGACCTTCTCGACCTGACAGGTTGGCCCGACGGGACACGGCTCATCATCCGCCGCCAACCGTTGCATCCAGGAACGCAAACAACGCTGCTCCCGGATCTCGCCTATCGGTTCTGGGGCCACTACACCGACCAGGGCGGCGACCCCGTCGAACTCGACCGCCAAATGCGCGCCCACGCCCACGTCGAAGACCACATCGAACGCCTCAAAGACTCCGGACTCCAACGGTTCCCCTTCACCCGGTGGGAAGCGAACCAGGCGTGGCTCCAAACCATCTGCTGGGCCGCGGACCTCGTCCGCTGGTTCCAACTCCTATGCCTGGACGGCCCACTCGCCCGAGCGAAACCCAAACGGCTCCGCTGGACCCTCTGGCACACCCCCGCCCGCATCATCCGAACAGCAAGACGCGACATCATCCGCATCCTCGACGGCTGGCCCACCGCAGCCGACATCATCGCCGCCTACCGGGCCATCGCCGCACTCACCTGACCCCACCACCATCGACCCGCAAGCCCGCCCTCACGACGGCAGACCCGCCACACACGTCCCGAACAGGTCCCGACGACCGGGCAAACCGACAACGCGACCCGGCAACCACAACACCACCGTCGCACATCAACCATCACCCCCACGACTACCCGAAAACAACCCCGTCACACCACCCCGTGAATGATCGAGGCTAGTGCCTTGGCCAGTAACGTTCGGGGGGTCGATGCCGAGGCAGGGGCGTCTGGTCGCAAGGCTGCACAACGAAGGCGCACCTGCAGGTGCGTCGAGGCGGAGAACGCAGCGAGCGGCGTTCCTGGCCGGCAGAACACCGTAAAGGTCGCCGGTCGAGGCAATAGATCGAAGGACGCTACCGCACGAAGTTGTCCGACGAGGCACTAGGGCATCTCGAGGCGATTCGCCGAGAGGAGATCGTGATCTGCGAGAACCTGGCTCGTCGGCCCGTCTGCAACGATCCTGCCTTCATTCATCACGATCGTCCGTTCGCACAACTCGAGAGCGTACGCAAGATCGTGCGTGACCATCAACATGGTGATGTCCAGATGCGTAAGGATGGATCCGAGTTCCCTGCGTCCGGCCGGATCGAGATTCGACGAAGGCTCGTCCAGAACGAGGATCTCGGGTTCCATGGCGAGGACGGTCGCAACCGCCACACGCCGGCGTTCTCCCAGACTCAGATGGTGCGGTACCCGGTCGATCTCCGCCTCCATCCCCACCGACGCCAAGGCGGTGAGCACGCGCCGATCCAGGTCCTCTCCGGAGACCCCGAAGTTGGCGGGTCCAAATGCGACATCTCTGCGAACGGTGGGCATGAACAACTGATCGTCCGGGTCCTGGAAGACGAGACCCACCCTTCGTCGGATCTCCATGAGGTTCGCTTCGGTGACTTCGAGTCCGGCGACACGGACCGTTCCGGCGCTCGGCCGCAAGATCCCGTTGAGGTGCAGCACCAGGGTGGTTTTGCCTGCCCCGTTCGGACCCAGTAGGGCAACACGTTCCCCCGGGTGGATGTGGAAGTCCGCCTTGTCGAGCGCCTTGCGTCCGTCCGGATAAGAGAAGCTGAGGTCTCGAACTTCCAGAGCCGGGGTGCTCATCGCATCATCAACGCGGCGCCGGCGGCCACCCAGGCCAGCAGGGGGATCACAGAACCTACCATCCAGTCCTTCGAGGTCGCCGCGGCGGTGTTGGAGGCCGGCATGATCCCGGTGTAACCCCTGGCGAGCATTGCCTGGTGGACCCGCTCGCCCCGCTCATAGGAACGCACGAAGAGCGCACCGGCAGAGGCTGCGATCGGCCCCGCCTGACCGACCCAAGTCGGGTCGTAGCCTCGTGCGGCCATCGCCACTCTCATCCGTCGTAGCTCCCCCGCGATCACGTCGAGGTACCGAACCATGAATCCTGCAATCGCAGTCACCAACCGGGGCACCCGCAGGCGCTCGAGGCCACCGAGGATATCGGGGATCTCGGTTGTCGCAGCCATCAGGACCGATGCCGACAATCCGAGTGTTCCCTTGGCCAAGATCGTCCATGCACCCCACAGCCCTGCCACCGAGAGGGATAACCCGAGAACGGAGGTCCGGTCGCCCGCGCCGAGGAAGGGCATGAGGACGGCAAAGACGATGAACGGGACCTCGATGACAAGACGGCGCAGCACGAAACCGAACGGAATACGCGCCACGACAAGTCCAGCCACGAGTAGGGCCCCTTCGAACGCAAACGCCCAGAAGGCTTCGCGGGGCGTTGCGACCACGGCGGCGACGAACAGTACGAGCGCCGAGACCTTCACCTGTGCCGGGAGGTCATGCAGCACGCTGTGCTCATGCCGGTACAGGGCATGTGTGTGAAAGCCACTCATCCCCTGGCTCGCCGCCGCAGCCGCACGACCACGTAGCCGAGGCCGAACGTGATCCCTACGCCGGCAACGCCGGCCACCGCGGTCGCGAGACCACCTTCACCTCCGAATTCGTAACCAGCCAGCGGAGAACGTTCTTCTACGATTCCAGGCTGTGCCGTCTCCGCAAAACCCTGATCTGCGGCAACTCGCTCCAGTCCGTCCGGGCTGCTGCTCGCAAAGGGGCTGAGGAACGCTGCCACCAGCAGTGCCACCCCGAACCCTGCGGCGACGAACCGTCCGATCTTGTGAGAGGGCCGTGACGAAATAGCGAGCAGATCTTCCGCGCCTGCGACGATGTCCGGTCTCGCGGCGAGTACTGCGGCAACGATCACGGCCGTGATCAGACCTTCCCCGATACCGATCAGGACGTGCACGCCTCCCATTGCGAGCAGGACCGTCTTGACGGGCGCCCCACCGGTCCCTCCGATGGCGTACTCCGCCACGAAGCCGAGAGAGGCAACGACCACCGAAAAGGCTGCCGCGATGCCGGCCGAGACGGTCACCACCCGTTGCGTTGACGGAAGAACCGAACGCATCAGTTTGAAGAGAAGCCATGCGGACCACGGCGCGAGAATCGCCATATTGATGATGTTCAAGCCGAGTGCGGACACTCCTCCGTCGGCGAAGATGAGGGCTTGCACACCGAGGACCACCGACAGGACAACCGTTGCGAGCCACGGACCGAGAAGCACCGCGGCGAGCCCGCCACCGATCAAATGCCCGGACGTCCCTGCTCCGACAGGGAAGTTGATCATCTGCGCGGCGAAGATAAATGCGGCGGCGAGTCCGGCCAAGGGTACATGGCGATCGGCGAGCCGACGGCCGGCCTGCTTCAGCCCGGCTGCGAGCCCCCCGGCAGCGACCAGACCCGCACCGACGGACGTGGTTCCGTTGATGAAACCGTCCGGGATGTGCATCCAGGGCTCCTTATTGCATGAGACTTGCAGCAACGAGTATACGCTCCGTGACATTCCGCTGCAGGCTGTACGGCGGCGTGCATACCAGGAGCCACGGCAGTCGGCACGTGCCTCCCGCTGCCCGTCGAGCTCGCATCTGAAGAGACGCGGCGCGGCGCGGCGCGTGTCCCGCGATGGAATCAGCCGGTTGCGCAGTCCCCACACGTCCCGACGATGGCGAAATGCGTTCCTTGAATGCTCGTAAACGAATGGCGATGGGCAAGACTCTCGAAGGCCTCGACGACCTCATCGATCGGGATGTCCACCATCTTCCCGCAGTGTTCGCAGACGAGGTGCTGGTGGTCGGTCTCGGCACTGAGGTGGACGATGGCCGGGCCGTGACCGAGGTGAATGTGATGCAGGACGTCGAGCCGTTCCAGAACGTCGATCGTGCGATAGACCGTCGACTGGTCGATGCGGATGCCAGAGCCCTCCTCGGCCCGCTGACGAATCTCGGTGGCATTGAGATGCTCACCCTGGTTCGCAGCAAGCGCATCGCAGATTGCCCTGCGCGCCGCTGTGATGCGCAGACCTTCCGAGCGAAGGTCGCGAACCAACGCTTCGGCTTCCATCACGGTGCCCGGAAGGCCGGCACTCCGGTGATCGCATTGCCGAGAATCAACGTCTGGATCTCGTTGGTGCCTTCATACGTGTAGACGGACTCCAGGTTGTTCATGTGGCGAATCACCGGGTATTCGAGAGTGATCCCATTTGCACCAAGGATTCCGCGCGCCGTGCGAGCGACTTCGAGTGCGTTGCGGACGTTGTCGAACTTACCGAAACTCACCTGCTCGTGGGTGAGTCCACCGCCATCCTTGAGCCGGCCGAGGTGCAGCGCCAGCAGCGTTCCCCGGTTGACGGCCACGAGCATGTCCACGAGCTTCTTCTGTGTCAGTTGAAACGCGGCAAGTGGTGCGCCGAACTGGCGTCGCTCTTTCGAGTAGTCGAGCGCCGCCTCGTAGCACGAGCGCGCGGCGCCCATCGCTCCGAAGAGGATCCCATAGCGAGCTTCGGTCAGACACGACAGCGGCCCGCGCAGACCCGTGACCCCCGGAAGCACCGCTTCGGCGGGCAACCGCACATCGTCGAGCACCAGCTCAGAGGTGACGGACGCTCGTAACGACAGCTTCCTGTCGATGTTGTTCGCGGCGAACCCGGAACTGTCCGTGGGAACAATGAACCCGCGTACCCCCTCGTCGGTGACGGCCCATACGAGGGCCATATCCGCGATGCCGCCGTTCGTGATCCACATCTTCGTTCCGTTCAACACCCAGTCGCCACCGTCTCTTCGCGCTCTGGTGCGCATGCCGGCCGGGTCGCTGCCGGCGTCGGGTTCGGTGAGGCCGAAGCAGCCGATGACCTCACCGGCAGCCATCCGGGGAAGCCACTGGTGCTTCTGTTCCTCCGATCCGTACTTCCAGATGGGGAACATGGCAAGAGATCCCTGGACCGACACAAAGGACCGAATGCCCGAATCGCCTGCCTCCAATTCGAGGCAGGCGAGGCCGTAGTCGACCGCTGATGTTCCCGCACAGCCGTAGCCCTCGAGGTGCATGCCCAGCAAGCCGAGCTCTCCCATCCTGGCTACGAGTTCCTTCGGGAATGTTCCTGCCTCAAACCAATCGGCGACGTCGGGCAGAACATAATCTGTGACGAACTGCCGGACAGTATCCCTGATCATTCTCTCCTCGTCCGAGAGGAGAGAATCGATTGCCAGGAAGTCATTCGGGTCGGGGGCGCTGCTCATGCTGTCTCCTCGAAGACCTATGCGGATAGGAGCCCGTTGAGCAACGCATGGCACGCATCTCGACCGGCAGTGCTCAACAGACTCCCGAAGGCTAACGGGCCGGAGGGCGACCAGGTGCCATTCACGCCGAGCGACGCATGATGCGTTTGCGCTGCTGTTCTGTGGTACCTCCCCAGATCCCGTGACGTTCTCGTGTCGATAGCGCCCATTCGAGGCACTTGAGCCGTACCGGACACACGCGACATATTGCCAGGGCCTCGGCGGCGTCCGCGTCCGCGGTAGGAAAGAACAGCGCCGGATCCATGCCCCGGCACGCTGCTTCGGCCTCCCAGGGACGCTCTTCGTCTTCGATCCAATTCTGCATCTCTTCTACATACAACGTTTTCGGTCCTTTCCTTCATCCCTCCGACCCCATCAGGTGAGATGAAGTTCTCGATCAGAGTGACCTGCGGGACTCCGATTCACTAAGCTGACACCCCCGTAACCGGTGAGGAGATCGAGTGCAGACAACGCTGTATTTTGCCTATGCCGCTCTTCTGTCTCCGCGGCGCATCCTCGACGTCGTCCCGGAAGCACAGTTCAGGTTCATCGCCCACCTTCCCGAAACCCGGCTCGTCTTCCCCCATCTGAACGGTAGGTGGGATGGCGGTCTCCCATCGGTGAAACCCGAGCCCGGCAACACGGTGTGGGGCGCAGTGTTCGAGATCCCGGTTCGGGCACTGGCCAGTCTGGACGAAACGGAGAAGTCTGAGGGCAGGGAGCGGTCAGAGGCATTCAAGGCCGTGGATCGCGAGGGACATCGTCATCCCGTCGTCACCCATATTCACAAGGGCGCCCCCAACGGTGAGTACACACCTTGCCGTGACTACATGCGTCTCGTCGTCGACGGTGGCCGCCACTGGAAGCTGCCGACGGGCTGGGTCGCAGGCCTCGAAGAGTACATCGAGGAACCGTCGCTCTGAAGAAGTGGTGATGCCGGGTTTCGGCCCGTCATCGCTTGCTCGTGCCACCGCCCATTGTTCAGGACGGCACCTGTCGACAATCCTGCATGCTCCCTCTTTCGACCACCCGAGCGTCAGGCGAGAACGAGGCTTCTTCTTACGCGTGGATGCCGGGATACGATCCCGGCATCCACGTTTCTGGAGGGCTGCGGGACGACGACTTCCACACAACCGAGCAACGGCCACGAGTAGGGAGGATCCACTCGCATGCTTCTGGCTCGTTTCTCGGATGCTTTGACTCGCACTCCCCCTGTGGGGTTTCACGTCGACGCAATCTTCAGACCTCAGGTACGATTTGTCATGAGTTCGCCGGACGGCCGCGGGTTTCGACCTGAGGAAAGTCCGGACTCCACAGGGCAGGGTGCTGGGTAACGCCCAGGCGGGGCAACCCGACGGAAAGTGCCACAGAGAACAGACCGCCGAAAGGTAAGGGTGAAACGGTGGTGTAAGAGACCACCAGCGTCCCGGGTGACCGGGGCGGCTCGGCAAACCCCACCCGGAGCAAGGCCAAGCAGGGACTGGATTGCCCGTCCGTTACGTCCCAGGTAGGCCGCACGAGGTCGATGGCAACACCGATCCCAGATAGATGGCCGTCCCCGGGGAGACCCGGGACAGAATCCGGCTTACAGGCGGACTCGCCATCGAGAGGGCCCCTTCGGGGGCCTTCTCGTGTGCGCGAACCGGCACGAAGGACGTCTCACAGTTCGCGTCCTGCAGTTGAACGGAACGCAGTTGTCATCGACAACCTCACCGGCAGGCTCCTTCGCTCGGCGTCGCTCAGTCCCCGTGCCTTCAATCCTCCTTGCCGCAGCATTCCCCGTCGAACCGACCTGGACGCAACCTGCAGCAACCAGTGACAAGACCACGACCAGCAACCTCTTGTTGATGAAGACCTGGCACCCGCCGCAGTCGAGATTGCAGCAGACACCGCCCGCCCAGCGTCACAACCCCGGCCGGTCATCACCTCACACCCCCTTTGCCCACGCCCTCACTTGCCTCACTTCCGGATCTCCTTCACGGCACGCAACACGACCACCGGGAGCGAACCTTTGGGGAACAGCCCCAATGCTGGATCCGTGCTTCCGACACGCCGCCTCCAAACGGCACGATTCACCTGCTCGGCAACAGCGCCAACAACAAGAAGGCAATCACCGCAATCAATCCGACCACGAGGATGGCCGCTCCCGACCGGTCGGTCGTGGCTCGCATCGCCAAATCAGGTCGGGCGAACCGGCCGGCTTGGCGAGCGAAGTTGGGATGAACCCCATAGAGCCACAAAACATCACCGTCCAACCGGCCAGAAACCCACACCACGCGGCGAGCGATCGAACCTCCAATCAGTGTCACCAGCACCACCACCCCCGCCCCAGCCGCCAGCTCCACAGCCCCGATGGCCGCCGCCGCGGCAAACAGCCCGATTCCTACGACCAGACCGACGGCCGAGCCCAGATCGACCATGTGGATCCGGCGGCGGACCTGTTCGGAAATGGGCAGATCCACCGTCACTTTGCGGCGAGCGAACCCCGCAGCGATCAAGAAAGGGATGATCCCCCAGAAGATGAGCAAGAGCGACCAGCCGGGCACCTGGGCGAATATCTGCCGGATGACTCCGTCGGTCGGAACCCCAGTCTTGGCACAGACCGAAGGCAGCATTGGTGTCTGCCCAACCTCGATGCTGAAGGCCGCCTTGTGCACGATGCCAACACTACTCCGGGCACTCGGGACGACGGAGGGATCACAGAATCAACGGTGTGAGGCGATCTTTGCCTCTCTCCACAAGGGTGCGGGAGTCTTGTGGTGCAGTCCGGTTGTTGGGCGCCTTTGTAGGGTGTGAATAGGCAGGCTGTGAAAGAGGACTCCTTTCCGGGATTCGTGCTACGGGTTGAACCGATGCTGCAACACGGTCTCGTCGCGCGTTTCGGTGCGACTGCCGGCCGGGAGTCGGCCGTGGATGTGCCGACGTGGGCGTGGCCGCGTTGGGATCGCATCCGCGCGATGACGAATCCAGCCGGCCATTTGTATCGTGTCGCCGTCAACCAGACCCGACGTCGTTTGCGTCGTCCTGAGTTGCTGTTCCGACCTGTCTCGCGCTTCATCGATGTGTGGATCGAACCGGGACTGCCAATGGCGCTCGCACACCGACGACACGACAGCGCGAAGCAGTGGTGCTGGTCTACGGCTACGGAATGAGTCATCTCGAAGCAGCCACGCTGCTCGGTGTGAAACGTTCAACGATCCAGAATCGCGTGGAACGCGGGCTTGCGAAGCTCCGGACCGAACTGGGGATGCATGATCATGCTTGACATCGACGATCAGATCCGCCGCTATGTCGAGGCAGTCGCTCCACCTGTGCGCAGCGACGAGATCCGGACCGAACCCAAGAGCGTGAAACGTCTGAAGCCCGCGCTCATCGGGGTGCTGGTGGTGCCGATCGGTGTGGAAGCCGTGTAATCCTGCAGTGCCTGCGTCTCTCAGACGGCCCCGTTTGCGGCGAGTTCGGCGAGTACAGCCGAGTCAGCAGCCCGCTCGGCGGTACCGGAGCCGGCTTCAACTCTCCCTCCGAACCGGCCGTCCCATTCGGCAGTACTTCGGTCGTGGCAAGCGTCGACAGGCCCGACCGTATCCGAACGCTCCGGGAAGTACCGTTCCTAGACAGGTCACCGATATGAGAGTTATTGCTTGGAGATCGGGGGTCCGTGCAGTAGCGAGCGACAGATGCTCTGATCTACGTTCGCGATGCGGGGCCAGGCAGCGCGAGTTCGAAGATGCTCCAACCGTGCTCATGACGGTAGGTGAGCGTGCCGCTCATCAGTTGGGCAAGGGTGCGGGCGACGGGAAGCCCCAGGCCCATCGATTCCGGTTGCCCTTGGATGTGATGGCCTCGACTCGATGGCTCGAAGATCGTCTGCCGCCGCGCTTCCGGCACTCCCGATCCATCATCTCGGATGGCGACGCGCACCGTGCCGTCACCGACGATCTGTATCCGGATCTGCTCGCCTCCATATTTGAGCGCGTTAGAGATCAACGCTCGCATGATCTGTCGAAAGTAGGCGGGATCGGCGAGGGCGTGAACAGTCTGAGGAACCTCCAGAGTGATCCTTCCCGCCGCCGTCGTCGGAAAGGCCTTCAGCACGCGTTGGGCCTCGGCTTGAATGTCAATGACTTCTGGGCGCGCACGGAGCAGACCAAGGTCTGCTCGGGCCGCCACGACCAGGTCCTCGATGATATTGGAGAGTTCGCAACTTCCCTGGGACACCTGGTCGATCCACTCCTCGCGCACAACGTCTGGTATCTGTTCCCAGTTCGTTCGCAGGAGCTCCACAAACCCGACTACAGAGGTCAAGGGTGTTCGCAGATGGTGCGCCGTCGAAGTCACAAACGCCTTTAGCCGGTCCTCCGTCGTCTCCAGTGCGGCGCGGGTCCGGTGAGCGGCCATGCCGTATGCCAGGTCGTTCGTGAGCTCGGTGAGGATGCTGATCTCGTCGGAGTCGAATGCGTATGGCTCCTCGGCGTACACATTCAAGGCACCGAAGACTCCTTTATCCGCGATGAGCGGAATCGCCACCGATGAGGCGTAGCCCCGCTTGACCGCCTCAGCGCGCCACGGTTCGAAGTCGTGATCAGTCAGAATGTGCTGCGCAGCGGCAGGTTTCCTGGTGCGTATTGCCGTGCCGGTCGGGCCGCGCCCTCGCTTCGTGTCGGCCCAAACGATGTCCAGACTCGCCAGATAGCCCTCTTCGAAGCCGTGCTGTGCCACCGGCCGCACTGTCCTCGCTTCGTCGTGCTCCGCGAACCCCACCCACGCCAAGCGGTAGCCACCGATCTCCACCACGACCCGACAGATCTCATCAAGGAGTTCTTGCATGTCGGTCGCACGCACGAGGACTTGGTTGGACGCTCTCAGAGTGCGCAGCGCACGATTTGCTCGGCGCAGCTCGTCACTCACCCTGTCATGGGCTTCCGACACGCCTGATCCCCCAAGTATCCTTATTCCACACTATCACCTTGGCTGGTCCCAATCAGGCGCATTCCTTCCCTCCTTCCATCTGTTCCCGGTCGTTGCGATGCGACAGCGGTGGCATCCTGAAATGGTGGGCGAGAACGAGTGCCATGCTTCAAAGACGGCAACCTAGGATCTTCTGCAATTAGGTGGAAGAGAGCGATCGTAGGTGGCGCATATTCACGCTGAGAGTGACCCCGTCGGCGGCACGCTGGCCTTGAAACAGAGAGATGACCAGGCAGGGAGGATGTGACGGTGCGGCGTCTCAAGGCTGACGGTATAGGACTGACCGAGGTTGCCTACATCTGGGGTTTCTGAGGAGAGGAGCTTCTTGGTGATGGAACCCGTCCAACAGCTCCTGGAGGTGCTCCAAATCGAAGGCCGGGCCTTCGCCTGACAGCCATTCTTTGTGGGTGCGGTGGAACCGTTCCAGCTTGCCGAGGGTTTGGGGGTGATACGGCGCCGAGTTGGTCAACTCCACCCAGATCGGCGAGGCTGCGAACATCACCTCCACGCCCTGGCGTCCCCCAGTGAAGCACATGCCGTTGTCGGAAAGGACCTGGCGGGGCAGCCCATGGCGAGAAGCCGCAAACTCAAAGGAATCCCACGCCCGCTCGCCACCAGGAGCCTTCCCAGCCAGAGCAGCCACCCTGCTTGTAGCTCGTCCCACGACTCACCGGCGTAAGTGCACTTGCACATTGCCGGTCGCCTCCCTCTCGATGGCGAGTCCACCTGTGAGCCGGAGTCTCAGGCCAATCGTCTCCTTGCGTCGCACGTCAGAGCCTTGCCGGCGACATGCACAGTGGCTGATCCTTCGGCATCACTCAGCAGACTCCTACACGGCTCGTTCAGGGCGCTGCGGAACAGGCGCCAGCCAATCTGCACACAACACGCCTCGTCCGGCCGTGAGGACGATCGCATGACGCCACGTCTCGGACTCCTCCCCGGACGGCTCATACCGCACCGACCAGCTCACCTTGCGGATCGCCTCCTCGAGTCCCCACATCGTGCGCGCGATGAGGGCGTTCGCCCGGTCGGTCACGATGCGAGCAGGCTGCTCACCGAGGCGCGGGATCGCAGCGTAGGCATGCTGCAGACAAACGCCGCTCGAGCGCAGGTACCAATCACGTCGATCCGCGTCGAGGAGGTAGGCGTCGAGAAGCGCCATGCCACGATCGACCGCGGTCACGGCTGCAACACACGCCACGCATTCCTCCTCGACGAGAACCTTGCGGAGCTGGACTTCACGAGTCCGTCTCGGGAACGCCCGTTCAAACCATCCACGGAACCTGTGCCGCCACCCACCGCCCCGTCCTCCAGGCTGAGGCGGCGCGGCCCCTTCAACGAGGGCATCGAGTCCCTCGAGAATCCTCATCCATGTTCGACGAATCCGTTGCATCGTCCGTGCCGAAGCTTCCGGGTTGTTCGCCGTGGCATCCCACAGGTGGAGCGGACACAGGCGGGCGAAATCATCCTGGTCCCGGCCGGTTCGGTCTGGATGCCCGAGCCATCGGATGACATTCTCCGACGCCTCTCTGCCGGCCAGGCAGAGAGGACACCACCCTTGGGCGACCGCTCGATCGAAATCGTCGAACGAGAGCACGGCCGTGGCGTCGGTATCGCAGCGCTCGGGTCTCCGGAACGCCTCGTCGTATCCGTGGCCAATTGCGGTTCGGATCTCGGGCTGCGACCGGCCGCTACCTGTCCGCACGTGATCGACCGTTGCGCCCAATCGCTTCAGAGCCTCAGGAAACACTCCTGAAGGCACCTGCTCGACGAGCATCCGGGCATGAGGCAGGCAGAACAGGGCATCCGGGTCCAGATGTGTCTGCTGATCTCCGCTCCACGATCCACGACTCAGCAGGCGCAGGACATACGCCTCCGTCTCATCCTCGACACGACACGCAGGGCAGTCCAGGCGTATCGAACCTCCGAGGCCGGCACGCCATCCGCGCAACACGAACTGCAAACCTCGAGCAGTGCGTTCTCCCTGCTCGTGTAGGAGCAGCTCACGAGCGTGCCTGACACAGTAACCGCCGCCCGCTCCCAGTCGGGTGAGGAACGACCCGTCCCCGAGTTTCTCGGCGAACACCCAGAACCAGTGCCTTTGGCGAGCCAGCGACACCTCCTGGCACACGGGACACTCGCCAGGCGGCCGAACTGGTCGTTGCGGCGGCTCCGAATCGGTCATTGTCGCGGCTCCGCGACGGCACCGTGTACGGGGGAACCGACGATGAGGTGGGCGGCACGCACCCAGGCGTCCTTCTCTTGCCCCAGCGGTTCATCGGCACGCCGATAGTCGGCATGATCGATGAGATGCCGAAGTTCGGACCGGATCGAGGCCGACCCTCGCAGATACACGGTCTCGAGCCGTACATGATCGATCCCGTGAATCTCCCGCCCCCTCGAGAGATGCGGAAAGCACAGGGTTGCCGTTTCGAGCCGTCGGCCCACATCGGTGTCTGGTTCGCAGGTTGCGATGATACGCAGGTAGTTGACGGCCACATCGTCGCCAACTGCACAGGCCCGACACGACCGGCCGGAACTCATGTTCGACCAAAAGCGGGGGGATCTGCGTCGAGGGTTCGTTCCCTCGGCGGCGACCTCCGCTTCGATATGGCCCAGCAGGTCCTCGTAGACGATGGCCACACCAAGCGCTTCGCTGCGTGCTGCGGCCACCTGCAGAAGGGCCAAGGAGTGCTCCCGGCAGAATCCGTGATCGTGGCGAAGCTCCTCTCGGACCCCGGAATCGTTCACGTTCTCCCAAAGCAGGCTCTCCAGGTACCTGGCCGCGGCGTGCACCGAACCACGACAGACCGGACACCCGCCCTCATCCAGATCGGTGAGGAGCTTCCTGTACCCGATCATGCGTTCAACGGATCGCGCCATTGCGATTGGCCTCCTCGAAAGCACCACTTCGGCTCGACAAGCATACGACTCTGCGTGTTCGAGTGATGAGCCGCCATGCGATGCGTCCCCGCTCAAATCATGCGGCAGGGTGCATCACGCGTCGCCGGCCCGGACACCTCCCTGTGTTCCGAAGAGGCGGATCATCGGTCCCCGGTTGTCCGATCAGCTGAACTCCCACGTTCCTTCGGTATCCCGATGTATCTCGAAGTACTCAACAGATACCGGCGGTACTCCTCTCCGTACACGTTCTCGAGATACGGCTCCGCCAACCGGACGGTGTACAGATGAAGAACCACCATGAACGCGAACGTGAGCGCCAACGCACATCCCGACCGCCCAGCAATCGATACGCCCAAGAGCATGAGAAACCAGCCGACGAACTGTGGATTCCTGCTCCATCGATAGATCCCGGTGGTGATGAGCTTTGAAATATCTTGACCGGTGGATCTGCGCAACGAACGCAACTCGATCATCCCCGCGGGCAGTAGGGCCACCCCGACCAAGAACAAGATCAGACCACCAATCTGACCGAGAGTTCTGTCGACTGGTATCAGCCAGACGCCAAACCATGATGCCAAGACCACGGGAATGTGATGAAACGCCCACATCGCATACCACGAGTAGAGAAGCTTGTTCGAAAATGTGCCCTTCTCTTGGTAGGTCGTCTTGATCTCAGAGAAGACATGCATTCCCAGTGTGATCCACAAGCAGATGGAAACACCCAAGCCAACGTAGAGCCACATCATCATTTCTCCCCGGCTCGATTCCTGGATCGTCGCCACAATAGGGTCACAGGCTCCCCGGCGCCTCGTAGGCTCTTACGGCCGCCGCGATCATGGGCAGAGCCCATTGGTGGACTCGGCGTGTAAAGGTGTTGATCCGGCACCGATGGCCCCTGGGTAACCGGGCCATACGACTCGGGGCAGCCCCAGTGCGAAGTTCGGAGATCTCGCCGCCCGCGCCAGGGTTCGGGTCATGGTCCTTGGGTGAGGTAGACCTTCGAGCATGACACGAAAACGACGGCCAAAGGCACCGGTAACCCATCTCAAGGCTGCGAGCAGGTTGCTCTCGTCGCCGACGAAGACCAGGGCACGACTTGCGCCGGTGTAGCTTCTGTGATCGTTCACGCCGCCAGGTCTGATCGTTGAGGACTCGTGCCCGCCCGCCGTCTGGTTCACGGTCCGAAACGGACGAACGATTCCTCGTAGAGACTCACTTCATCGGGATCGGCCGGTGGTAGCGGATCGACGGAGAACAACACCACCCGATTGTTCTCTCGGTCGGCAATGCCGAAGGTGCCGTCCGGGCCCATCGCCATCTTCTCCGGGAAACTGAACGAGTCCTCCGACGTCCCGGCCGCACCAAACTCGGAGACCAGTTCTCCCGTCGGCTTCAGCACGACGATATGCCCCACGCCGGCGCAGCGGTCCTGGGCTCGAAACGTGTCGGTGACATACACCAGACCATCCGGGCCGACGACAACCGATCTCGGGAGCTGCCAGAAGCCGACGATCTTGCCCTCCTCATCACGCTTTCCCGACGCCCAGAGCACGTTGCCCTCGCCGTCGAGCGCAACCACACGCCGATTGAGAGTGTCGGCAACGTAGAGATTGCCCGTTGCAGGATCGATGGCGACGCCATTCGGAAATGCGAAACTGCCTACCTCGGATCCCCGCAGCTCCCCTCCCCACCGATCGACAACATGCCCTGACTTGTCGAAAAAGTACAAGCCATCGTTGGAAGCGACGACGATCTGGGAACCGACAACGTGGACATCGTAAGGAGAGAATCCGTCGGGCCCAAACACGGCGAGGCCCTGGTCTGCCGCGGGCAGGCTTTCTATGTAGCGCCCATCGGCCGAGTAGACCACCACCTCTCGTCGTGTCCAATCTGCCACGTAGAGACGCTGGAAGTCGCTGCTGAACGACAGGCCGTAGGGACTGTGGAGACGCCCCGTGTCACTGTCATCGCCCACGAAGCGAATCAGCTTGCCGTCGGGACCGAACTCGACGACTCGGGAATTCCCCGTGTCGGAGATCCACACGTTGCCTGCCCCGTCGAAGGTGACCGCGAGAGGTTGGTCCAGCAAGTCGGTGGGTTTGGCTCCGAATCCGTAGATCGATCGGGAGATCTCCATGGGACATCCCTCCACCGCAACCACTGTCGAAGTGGGTTGGGGGCGAACCAACCACACCAATACGGCGAGCAGGGCAACCGCAGCGATGCTGAGAACACCGATGAGCGCGTAGAGCAGGCGGCGTATCGCGGTCTGCTCCCCTGGCTGTCGTCCCTGCTCGATCGGTGGTTCTTGCGCCGGTTCCATACTGTGCTCTTTCACGAGGTCGCAGTTGAGGAGTCCAGCCTCTTCAACTCCTCCCGCACTTCGGAGCTGGAGGGATCGAAGTCGACGAGTTGCATCACAAGGATCACGCTCCGAGGCTCAGAACCACGAGCGTGACAATGACAACGATCTGTCCCGTGGGAAGTCCGATGTTCGAGCTGTTATCGCCACTCATCACTCACCACCACGACAATCGCCTCACTCCGACGCTGCTGGAGCCATCTGCTGAACGCCTCATCCTGCATCTGCTTCATGAGCTTGTCTTCGATCGAGTTTCGGACCTCCAGAAAGGGCTGCACCTCACCGTCGATGGTGAAGTCGGACTGGTGAGCCTGGTAGTAGGCATGAAGCTCATCCTCGGTGGGCGCCACGTCGGCCGTCACTTCCTGGTAGACCCTGGAAGCGATCAACTGGAGCCGGATTCTTCGCTCGAGTTCGGTCTCATCGATGCCCTGGTCCTCCAAGAAACGCCTCCAGTCGTCTTCGGAAGGGAACTTGCCATGCAGATGATCGAGTGAGGCGTCGATGTCCTGCTTGGTTACGTCGACGCCCGCTCGCCGTGCTTCTTGCTGCATCAGGACGTCGTCGACGAGTGATTGGAGTATGAGCGAACGCCATTCGGGTCCCAGAGCCGAGGCGATGCCGTTGTGCACTGCAGCGATCCCCCCGATCCTGGCTTCGGCCTGGGATTCGTGGATGCGTACGCCGTCGACCTCGGCGATAACAGGGTCATGAAGCCCGGTTCGATACCAGATGGCGGTTGCCAGCCCCGCTATCACAACGAGAAGCAGAACCACAACCATCAGTAGACGCTTTGTGATCGTTGACCTCCGATGGGCAGTGGTGTCTTCTCGAATGGGTTGGATGCGGTGTTGGGCGGCAGCTATCGGAGCAGGCGCCAGTATGACAGGTCACGTGAGCGCCGGGTCCTCGAGACCCGACACCTCGTCCAAGAATGGCAGGCCTCGCCTGCGCGTACTTCGGGGCATGACATTGGCGGCAGAGCATCGTGAATCGACAAGCCATACGTCCGGAAGGCACGGTCCCGTCGGGGCGCTCCTCGGACAACGAGGGGTACACGGTGCCCTGCAAGAACGAGTTCGGTGGCAAGCTCCGGACACCGAGATCTCGGAACTTTCCACCGAGCGATGGCGCAGCTCAGACCGACCGTCGGGATGCTGTGTTTCGATGGCGTGCCAATCCGGTCCAACGATCCCAGGAACAGGATCGCCGCCGGCCTCAAGACTGCAGCCACTCGCCACCGGCATTCCCAGGTCCGTCACTCATCACTCTCGAGAAGACGGGCCCTGTCGGCATCGAGGTTTTCGATACCGTGAAGATGACACTGGACACACGTCGCCGGTTCATGGCAAGCGAAGCACGAGCCGCCGCCCTCGTGTCCGACCACATCTTGATGGGCGTTCACCCAGGATTGATCCTGAGGTCCTGCGGTGTGGTGGCATGTGTCGCATTCGTCGCGGCCTGCCACGTCCATTCCATACGAATGGCATCTCTTGCACACCTCGGAGCCGCCGTCGAAGAAGGCCAGGGCGTGAATCTTTCCCGCCCAGTCTTCCGGGTGAGGCATCTCGACACCGTGACAAGCCTCGCAGAACGTGCTCGCCGAGTGACAGGTGGTGCAGGAGGTCTCGGTGTTCAGTACGCCGATTCCATGAGCGGTGCCCCAATCTGTTGCAGCGTGGCTTGGGGGCTTGGGCACCACGGAGAGCGGATGACACGCGGCACAGGGAATCGGGTTGTCGGCACTTGCGCCATGACAACCGAAACAGTTCTCCATGGTGGGCCTGAATGTCATTCGACCGACGTGGGTCTCGGCCGGATGACAGGAACCACACGCCACGGCACCGGCGTCCTTCTCGTGTTGCGAGTGCGTGAAGTCCAGTGTCGGTATCTGACCGGCCAGGAGGGCGGCGTCAAGATCATCGTGGCACTCGGTGCACCCTGCGAACTCGCTGTTGTCGATGACGCTCGTTGCCGTCACCGGCGCATGATCGTTGCCGGACCGTTGAGCGATGAACACGCCGGCAACGGCCACCACTCCGATCGCCACCAGAGACAAGACTCTGCGCAGGTTTCGAGGACGTCTCATGAGGCTCTCAACCACCGCCAGGAAGGTTGATCACGTCTCTCCTCTCGCTCGTTTCGGTGCCCACATGACGCAGGCCGGGGTCCTGCATCGTGGCGACTTGGATCGTGAACGGCAGCCGAGTCTCCCCGCCCTCGAGGACGCAGCCGAGAGCGTATCCAACTTCTCGTGTCATCAACATCGCTCGTTTCCTGTCTCGAGCAAGCGCCGTTCTCGTGCTCGCCGGGTCACGTCCCACAGTATCGGCACCGAACCCACCGCTGCGGGGGCCGAAGGGCCCGAATCCACCGACCGTTCGGCCACAGCGGTACATGGTAGCTGCGCAACTCTGCCCTCTCCTCCGAGGATTCCCATTCAGCCGACGCCGTGCCGACGGAGATCCATGTTGCCGGGCGAAGGTCTCGTTGCGCTGCACGCTTCTGCAGATTGGTCAGGGCACCGACGTCGAGGTATGGCAGGTGAGACAGAGAGCGTCCGGGTAGGCGATGAGAAGTGAATCGGCGAGCGACGTGTGCGGGAAATCCACCGATGACGTGTCGTCGGTCGGATTCCCGTGGCAGGCACTGCAACCTGTCGAATGGTTGTGGTAACTGGTGCCGTCGACTCGGGACGGGTGACAGGCACCGCACCACCGAGCCCCGTCGTCGTTGTCCTGCTCGGTCCCATAGCTCTGAAGCGTCGAGTAGGTGTGATTGGGGTACGCCGACAGCAGTTTGTAGCCGAACAGGTACACGAGCTGGTTCTCGGCGTCTTGCACCTGGGCGAACTGGCAGTTCGTGACACCGGCGTCGCACACCTGCCATGCGCCCGACACAGAGTCGTGGTGCAGGAACTTCTGCTCCTGATCGCCCGTGTTCGGGTTGGCCCACCAAATCGACCTTCCCTCGTCGGTTGTCGTCCACTTGTTCACGACCTGCCCGAAGTCACCGTGCGGAGTGTGACAGCTTCCGCAGTACAGACCGCCCCCCACGTCGGATGCCGTACCGGGACCCGGTGCGCTCGTGGCATCCACGGGTGGCGGGCCACTCGCCCCCCACGAGTGCTGCCAATCGGACTCGGTCATCGCAATGCCGGTCTCATCGGGAGGTCCCTGGACCCCGATCCGGTGTGCCGACGCCGGCGTGGAAGTGTCGTACGCGCTCCGACTCGATACGGTGCCAAGAGTTCCCGGTCCAACCGGATCCCGCGGTGTCGGGTAGAAGCTTCCACCGCTGTGCATGTTCATGCTGTGGCAATCGCTGCATTCGCTCGGGAGTCCGAGCGTTCCACGAAGTCCATGCAAGCCATGACATGTCGCGCACATGTAAGTGACGCTGTTCTTCCAGAGCAGCGCGTAGTCCCCGCTCGCGTCGTGCACGTCGTGACATTGGAGACACATGTTGCTGCTGGCCGAGTAGCCACCGTGAGGCGACACGTTTCCATCGACCGGATCGCCTGGACTTGGCGGAGTCGGGCCATCGAGAGCCCACGCCGTTGTCGCGAAAAGCACCAGGGCGACCAATGCAGACGCACCCATTGCCACGATTGCGGTACCTGACGTCACGCTCGGTCGCTGCCTCGAACGGCGAAGATTGCGACGATCAGCGGTCACGTGCCGACTCCCATCTTCTTCACAGGCAACAAGCTATCACAAGGTATCCGGCGAGCGGCAGGACCCGCTAGGGCCGAAAGCCCCTAAGTCGTTGGACACGAGATTAGCCCCATCGTTGGGAGCCGAAGTTGCTCACCGGGGCCCGGCGCCTGCAACGGCAATCCGGTCGACGACGAGACATCAGCGGGCTTCCCGCCCACGTCGTCGATGCGTTGATTGATCTTCAACTGTCCACACACGTTGTACAGTACCTGCCAGACGTCGGGCAGCCTGCCGTGGGCCCCCAATCGGCGACCAGCGAAGGGGAGCCGCCGGCACCCTGCTCATACGTGTCCGTGGACCGGCCGAACGTCCCGGCGTTCAGGGCCCTTCGGCCCTTGAACGCACGGCTTGAACAAGGCCATGATGTGAAGCGGCACGAAGAGGCGAAGTCGAAGCAGCACGGAGGGGCGAGTTGAAGCGGCACGGAGGGGCGAGTTGAAGCGGCACGGAGGGGCGATGGGATATCGAAGGGTTCTCGGGCTGCTGTGTTTCGTCGCCCTGCTGTTCATGGTGACTGCCGGTCGCCCTGCGCCGGCGAGTGCCGAACAGAGCCCGCTGGAAGAACGACTCAGCTACGGGACCTCGCAATGGGACAACAGCACCTGCCTCGGTTGCCACAACAAGCCCGGGCTCTCCACCGAACTGCCATCGGGTGAACGTCTCGACACGACAATCGACGAAAGTCGCTGGCACGCATCGATCCATGCGTACTGGAATATGAAGTGCATTCTGTGTCACACGGAAGTCACGTCTGTCCCCCACGATCCCCCGACCGCCAAGAACCTCCGACAGTATGCGATCCAGCAGTCCGAATCGTGCACCGTCTGCCACATCGAGCAGGCCACCAAAACGACGGATGGTGTCCACGCGGCGGCCAGAGAGCAAGGAATCGAGGAGGCCGCAGTCTGCTCCGACTGCCACGACCCTCACTATGTAATCAACCCGCCCATCCCCCATGCAGACATCCCCAAGACTTGCCGAAAGTGCCACGCGGAGATCTACGACCGGTATGAAGAGAGCGTCCACGGAAGTGCACTGACCGACGGCAATCCCGATGTTCCCACCTGCACCGACTGCCACGGCATCCACGAAATCGAAGGACCCATCAACTCTCCCTTCCGACTGTTCTCCCCGCTCATCTGCAAGAAGTGCCACGCGGACAAGGAAATGATGGACAAGTACGGAATTCGCACGGACGTGTTCAGCACCTATGTAGCGGATTTCCACGGCAGGACGGTGATCCTCTTCGAGGACCTGGCGCCAGGCCAGGAGACCAACACACCGGTCTGTGTCTCCTGTCACGGTGTGCATGACATCATCCCGCCGGGCGACCCGGCGAGCACCGTGTACAAGACGAACCTGCTCACCACCTGCCGACGATGCCATCCCGATGCCGACGCCAACTTTCCGACGGCGTGGATGAGCCATTACACGGCGACTCCGGAGGAGTGGCCACTCGTCTACTACGCGAAACTCTTCTACCGGATTCTCATCCCGACGGTGATCGGAGGGATGCTGCTGTACGTAATCATCGATGTGGTCGGCCGCTATAGGGAGAGGCGAAGAACCCGACGTGAGGTGCGAGATGTCTGAGGTCACAACCCAACCCCGCTATCGGCGATTCTCGGTCTCCGATCGTGTCGAACACTGGGCACAGGCACTCGCTTTCACCGGTCTCGCCTTCACCGGCCTCGTGCAGATGTGGGCTGAGGGATGGTTCTCGAAGGCGATCATTGGCGCGCTTGGGGGGATCAACACCACGCGGCTCATCCATCATTCGTTCGCCGTAATCGTCCTCGTCGCCACCGTGTATCACATCGGCACGGCAGGCTATCGATTCTTCGTGCTTCGGATCGGGCAGGAGATGCTCCCAGGGCTCGACGACGCTCGTGCAGCCGTGCAGCAAGTGGCCTACCGCCTTGGTCTTCGCTCCGATCCCCCCATCCAGGGCAAGTTCACGTTCGACGAGAAGATGGAATACTGGTCCATCATCTGGGGAACCATCGTCATGGTGGCCACCGGCCTGATGATGTGGAACCCCATCTCCACGACCGCCCTCCTTCCCGGCGAGTTCATTCCGGCGGCAAAGGCGGTGCATGGTGGTGAAGCCATCCTCGCGGTCCTGGCAATCCTCGTGTGGCACACCTATCACGTGCATCTGCGACACCTGAACCGAAGCATGTTCGACGGGTACCTGACCGAGGAAGAGATGCTCGAGGAGCATCCCGCCGAGCTGGCCAAGATCAAGGCCGGTGCTCCGCCAGTGCCGCCGGTGCCTCCTGAGGTTCTGCGAAAGAGACGAAGGGTATTCTTCGCCGTCTACAGCGTGATCGCCATCGCGTTTGCCGCCGTTGTCGTGGTGTTCCTCACATACAAACAGGTGGCGATCGAGACAATTCCGCCTCCTGCCACCCCTGTCGAGATCTATGTGCCATACAATCCATCTGCGCTGCCCGAACTGCCAACCTCGGACAGCACGGCACCTTGACGGTTGCGCCGGGTTGCTTTTCGGGCTGAAGGACTCCATGATTCAGAACCGACCGCCATATCTTTCCCGGCATTCCGGCGCTCGCTGCTACTTGAGGGAGGAACTCGGTGTCTGAAGTGAGACCCCCGGACGAGCCCGACGCCGGCACACCCGGCGAACCCTCCATCGGTCCGCCTGGACAACCGTCCGCCAACCCATCCCCTGTCCCGGCCGACCCTCCATCCCCGAGCGATGCCGAGCCAACCGTCGAGACGCGAAGCCTGTACCGGCATCCACTGGCGGGAGTGGGCGGCGCCATCATGGTTGCAGGCAGCTTGATGCTCCTGGTGCTCGTGGCCATCGACATGACCTCTGGAGGCCACAACACCTACCGCTCCCTCGTGACCTACGTCGCGATGCCGTCCGTGGTCCTCATGGGCGCCGTCATCTTCCTTCTTGCGATTCGACGACAGGTGATGAACGCGAAGCGTCGCGGCCAAAAGGTGCAGTTCACGTTTCGTGTCGAGCCCTCGAACCCGAGGTACATGCGTAGCCTCTGGGTCTTTCTCGGTGTCGGAGCCCTGGTGTTTCTGGTGGTCGGTTGGAGCGGCTTCAAAGGCTATGAGGCAACAGACTCGGTCGCGTTCTGCGGACAGACATGTCACAAGGTGATGAAACCCGAGGCCGTCACCTACGAACACTCACCACACGCGAGAGTCCTATGTGTCGAATGCCACATCGGTTCTGGAACATCATTCTGGGTGCGGTCAAAGATCGATGGGATGCGCCAGGTCGTGGCCACTCTGACGAATTCCTACCCTCGGCCGATCCCAACGCCCGTCGAGAACCTGCGCCCTGCTCAGCAAACCTGTGAAACGTGCCATTGGCCGAATCAGTTCTACGGACGCAAGCTCGTCACGCGCCGCTACTACCGGACCGACCAGCAGAACTCGCCGTGGACGATCAGTCTGCTGGTGAACATCGGTGGCAGCAACACGCGTACCGGCTCCCAGGAAGGGATCCACTGGCACATGCTCATCGGCAAGAAGATCGAGTATCTGGCGGCCGACGAGAAACGCCAGGTGATCCCGTGGGTCCGCGTGACCCGCGACGACGGCACCGTCACGGTGTACAAAGACCCGTCGGCATCGGGCTACCCCGACCCCGACGATCCCGAGACCGAGTTCAGGGTGTTCGACTGCATGGATTGCCACAACCGGCCCAGTCATCTGTTCCTACCGCCGGCGGTGGCAATCAACCAGGAGCTCGCTCGTGGGACCATCTCGACGGATCTGCCATACGTGCGACGGGTCGGCCTGGACCTTCTCAACACGACGTACACCTCGCAGGAAGAGGCCGCCGAGAAGATCCGTTCCACGTTGCTCGCCTACTACGAGCAAGTGTATCCAGACCGGGTCGACGAACTCCGGGACAAGATCGAAGCCGCCTCGGATGCACTCATTCGTGTCTACGAAAACAATTTCTTTCCCACGATGAAGACCGACTACCGGTCCCACCTCAATAACCTCAGCCACTTCGTCAATGTGGGCTGCTTCCGCTGTCACGGCTCCGACAAGGTCTCCGACACCGGGGAGAAGATCACCGGGGCGTGTGACACATGTCACACGATTGTTGCCCAGGGTCCCTCCACTGACACATCGGAGCTGGACAACGATCTCCTCGGGCTCGAGTTCCAGCATCCGGTAGATATCGGCAAACAGTGGCAGGAGATCCGTTGCACGGACTGCCACACTCCGCAAGAGGGGTATTAGAACGCTGTTGAGTGATGCCGGTGCGTAGACACGTATCTTGTACTTTGTACTTCGTATCGCGACGCAGCACCGTACAAGACCGCGGGGCGGGAGCAGCGGCTCGAACGTAGCAGCCTCGCGTCAATCAGCGAGCGTCACCTCTCCGGGCCCCCTCCGTCCTCGGCCAAAGCGCCGAGGACACCTCCCCCAGCGTCCGCCCCGGGGGGCCACCTGGGGAAAGAAACAGGCCGGCGCCGACCAACGGATCCGACACACCACCGCTTCGATAGACTCCCCACCAGACCTCGAGAGGAGTATTCGTTGAGTTCCTACCTCCAGCCCCACACCCCCGTCCCGACCGACCTGGACATCGCTCAAGAGGCCCCTCTCGATCCGATCCTCGACATTGCCGCCCGCGTCGGACTCGGCCTGGATGATCTCGACCTGTACGGCATGTACAAAGCCAAAGTGCACCTCGACGTTCGTGAGAAGTTCTCCGACCGGCCGATGGGTAAGTACATCGACATCACGGCCATCACCCCGACTCCACTTGGTGAAGGAAAGACCACTACCGCCGTCGGGCTCAGCCAAGGTCTCGGCCGTCTCGGACATTCTGTGTTCACAACGCTGCGTCAGCCGAGCATGGGCCCGACGTTCGGTATCAAAGGCGGCGCCGCCGGTGGGGGCTACAGCCAGGTGATCCCCATGGAGGACTTCAACCTGCATCTGACCGGCGACATCCACGCCGTCTCAATTGCCCACAACCTGCTTGCCGCGGCGATCGACAACCATCTCACTCACGGAAACCAGCTCGATCTCAACCCCTTCTCCGTCACGTGGGGCCGTGTCATTGATCTCAACGACAGGGCGTTACGCAAAGTCGTCATCGGCCTCGGAGGTAAGCCCAACGGTTATCCGCGCGAGTCAATGTACGACATCGCGGTTGCGTCGGAAGTCATGGCGATCCTCGCTCTCTCGACCGGACTCGCCGACTTACGCGAGCGACTCGGCCGTATCGTGATCGGCACAACATTCGGCGGTAACCCGATCACCGCAGAGGACCTCAAGGTCGCAGGAGCGATGGCGGTACTGCTGAAAGATGCCCTGATGCCCACGCTGATGCAGACCCTCGAGCACACGCCGGTCCTCGTGCATACGGGTCCATTCGCCAACATCGCGCACGGCAACTCCAGCATCGTGGCCGATCAGATCGCGCTGAGGCTCGCCGACTACGTCGTAACCGAATCTGGATTCGGCTCCGACATCGGGATGGAGAAGTTCATGGACATCAAGTGCCGTGCCAGCGGACTGACCCCCGACGTGGTCGTGGTCGTGGCAACGATCCGTGCACTGAAGATGCACGGCGGGCTGGGCAGGGTGATCGCCGGGAGGTCTCTGCCTCCCGAGCTGACGACCGAGAACCTTCCAGCGTTGGAAGCTGGTGCCGCCAACCTTGTTGTGCACATCAAGATCGCCCGCGCCTTTGGCGTGCCGGTGGTCGTGGCGATCAACCATTTCCACACTGACACGGACCGGGAAGTCGAGCTCCTGAGAAAGATTGCCATCGAGGAAGGAGCGGAAGACGCGGTCATGACCGACCACTGGGCTCGCGGTGGCGAGGGCGCCAAGGATCTTGCCGCGGCTGTCGTCAAGGCAGCCGAGCAGCCGAAAGATTTCAAGTTCCTGTATCCACTCGACATGCCGATCCGGGACAAGATCGAATTGATCGCCACACGAGTCTATGGAGCCGACGGAGTCGACTTCATGGACGCAGCGGAAAAGAAGGTCAAGCTCTACACGAAGCTCGGCTACGACAACCTGCCGATCTGCATGGCCAAGACGCATCTGAGTCTCAGCCACGACCCCAACGCCAAGGGCGTGCCACAGCACTTCCGCCTTCCGGTGCGAGATATCAGAGCCAGCGTGGGAGCCGGCTTCCTGTATCCACTGTGCGGAACGATGAGGACCATGCCGGGGCTACCGAGTAGACCGGCGTTCGAGAACGTCGACATCGACACAGAAACCGGCAAAGTGCGAGGCCTTTTCTGAGGAGGAGAAACCATGATCGATCCTGCCGAACTCAAGACCCTGCCGTTCTTCCGCTCCCTCGATGACGAAGCGATCGCCGTGCTCGCACCTCACACCAACCTGCTGACAGCCAAGACCGGTGAACGCGTATTCGAGGAAGGCTCCCCTTCCGACACCCTGCTCGTGCTCGTCACCGGCATGGTTGCGAATCGCCAGCATCCCATCCACGGGGGGGAGGACATCCTCATGAATGTGGTCGGCCAGCCGGGCGAGGTGATTGGGGCTTCTGCGCTAGCCACCGCGGACGATGCCGTACATCCATTCAGCGCTGTCTGCATGGAGGACTCCGAATTCGTCGTCATGCCTGTCGCCGAGCTCTGGGAGGCCTTCGAGGAGAACCCGGCTGTCGGACTCCGCCTCCTGGTGAGATTTACCCATATGCTTGCTGAACGCCTCGCCGCGGCACGCGAACAGATCCGCAGCCGAATCCGCCCAGGGCTGATCTCACAGGGTTGATCCCTGCGCGGGACAAGGGCGCTGAGCTGAGGAGCTTCGCGAGGCCCCTCAGCTCGCCCTCCGTCTACTTCCCCAAGTCCGACAGCACCTCTTCGGCTCTTGCCTGCGCATCTCGAAGGAGGGCCATCAGATACTCGTGATTGTGGAACCCGCCGCTCTCGTCGCCCTCCGCGAGCGCCAAGTTGGTCTCTGCCTCATCCAGCTTGGCCTGAAGGTCCGCATCGTCAACATCGACCATGGCCTCACTTGCGGCAGCCACCTTTCCCGCCACGACTGCGTCGAGCGACTGGAATGCATCCTGCCATGCGGTGATCTTCGCCTCGACGTCGCTGCTGGAGAAGTCTGTATGACATTGGCTGCACGAAGCAGTGGTCCCACCGTTCGCTTCGGGAGTGATGATGGCCCATGTGTGTCCATGCTGCATCGACGAGTTGCTCCCGTCGACGTCACTCGTGTACATGTGGCAGCTGGTACAAGTCGCTCCCGGCATCGTGCGGATATCGGGCACACCGATGCCGCCGGTACCTGTCAAGACGTTGTAGCTGAGATGGTCCGTGTCGGGGAACCGCAGATTCCCGTGACACTGCCCGCACAGCTGCGAGTCGTCCGCCATGACGACGTACTCGCCACTCGCCGACTCGAACAACGAACGCTGGGTCGGGTTGTGGGGATCATGGCAGGTCGAACAGCCGACACTCGGCCACTCCGACGCGTGGTCGGGCGCCGTCGCATCGCCGAACTGTCCGCCGTCCGTTGTGAAGAAGTACGCGAGTGCATCCGCCTCGCTCATACCGCCGTTGGCGAGGACCGCCGTGGGACCGTGACATGCGATGCAGTTCTCCGGATCATCACCACTGATCACATCGACCGGCGTCTCCCCCGCACGCTCGGAGGCCAGCTCGCCGGCGACGTCTGCTTGCGTCGCCGCATGCGAACTCGAGGACCAAGCGTCGAAGGTCAGATGATCCGTGGCGAAGCGAAGACTTCCGTGACACTGGCCACAGAGCTGCGAGCTACTCGACATCGCGAGGTACTCCCCGGTCGACGAATCCAGCAGCGCCGGCTGCCGCGGGTTGTGCGGGTTGTGGCAGGACACGCATCCGACGCTCGGCCACTCTTCAGAATGCGCACTTGTTGTGGCTGAGCTGAATTGACCGTTGTCGGTGGTGAAGAAATAGGCCATCGCGTCCTGTTCACTCATGCCGCCGTTGGCAAGAACTGCCGATGGTCCGTGACATGCGATGCAGTTCTCCGGATCATCACCACTGATCACATCGACCGGCGTCTCCCCCGCACGCTCGGAGGCCAGCTCACCGGCCACATCGGCCTGCGTATCCGCATGCGATCCCGCCTTCCAGTCGTCGTAGGTCAGATGGTCGGTCTCGGGAAATCTGAGGGTCCCATGGCACTGCCCGCACAGTTCGCTCGCCCCGCCCACTGCCGTGTAGGACGCTGTCGTCGCATCGAACGCGGCAATGACGGGCATGGATTCTTGAGGGTGGTCGTCAGCCACTTCGTGACAGGCCGTGCAGGTAACGGCCGGCCATTCCGATGCATCCTTGGCGGCTGTGTCGCTCGTGAACACGCCATCGGTCGTCGTGAAGAACATACGAAGAGCTTCGACACCATTCAAGGTCGCCCCGGCAGTCGGGGCATGGCATGCAATACAGTTCTCAGGATCGTCACCGTGAATCACATCGTCAGGAGTCTGCCCGGCACGCTCCTCACCAAGTTCGGTTGCGACGTCTTGCTGGGTATCTGCGTGCGATCCTGTGGTCCACGTTTCGTGGATGTCCGTATGACAGGTTTCACAGTCGGTCCGAAGGGCGACCGCAGTTACTGCAGTGGTAGTAGTGGCAGTAGTGGTAGTGGATGGCGTCGGTGCCGCTGTCGACGTGGTCACAGGAGCCTTCACAGTCGTGGAGGTCGACCCGCTTGTGCACGCTGCCAGTGTCAGAGCCGTCATGAGCACTGCCACGAAAACGATTTCGCGTTTCATGGGAGCAGACTCCTTGACAACAGAGCGGCCTCTCAGGACCCCTCTTCTCTCCTGGTTTTCAATATGGACACGTTAGCCCATCACACTTGACCGTACGCTTCACGGCGTTCCGTTTCTAGAGGCCAGATGGCAGACAAAGGACCCTATTTCCATAGTCTCCCGGATCAGCGCCCATGAGCCTCGTACGGATTATCTGTCCTCAAGCCACTTCAGAATCGTGGCCGCGACCTCCTGCCAGCCGGATTCGAGCATCATGTCGTGCCCCATACCGGACACCATGACCGGTTCCGTTTTATATGCTGCAGCGGTCGCCGCGACCTCCGCCGGAGTGAAGATCGTGTCCTTTTCGGCTCCCATGACCAGCATCGGTGTCTTCACTCTCTCGGGTTTGGGCAGCCGGAAGATCATGTCCAGATAGCCAAGATACGACTCGGCCTGGAGTTGCCGATGGTACGTGGCAACCAGTTCGTCGGGCATGCTCTCGGTGAAAAAAGCCTCCCGGGCGAGTTCAGGGGTGGCAACGATCGGGTACAGGTTCCAGACGAGGTTCGCCTTCAGGAACGCACCCGGGTGGCGTTTGGCGATGCGCAGCGTCGCGCCGAGTACTCCCCGGACCGGGTCGGAAGCCAGAAGCACTCCCCCGGGGGCCGAATGGTCCTCGAGATACATCTGCACGATGAGGCCACCCATCGAGTGCCCGATGAGCACCGGAGGGGAACTCAAGCCTTCGGCCACGGAGACAACGTCGGCCACGTAGTCACGCATGCGAGCAACGCGCAGACTCCCGTCGATCTCACTCTTGCCATGACCCCGAAGGCTCAGCGCGTGGGCTTCGTACCCGTGCTCCGCGAAATAGGGAAGAAAGTGCTCATTCCAGCACCAGGCCCCATGCCATGCTCCATGAACAAACAGCAGCGGTTCGGGTTTGCGATCCATCACAGGTTCGTGCGTGATGACCTCGAGTTTCATGTCGTCCTCCTCGACCGCAGGCTATCAACATCCAGGACGCCGCGTTGAACGGTCGCTCCGCGCGCCGAGATCGACAGCACTCCTATGATCACCATCACCACCCCCGCGGCCTGGATCCACGACATTGTCTCCGCGAAGAACAGCCGGCCCCACAGCAACGCCGCCACCGGCTGGATGAGCAACAGGACCGAGGTCTCCAGAGCGGGCAGCTTCGGCAGTGCAGTGGCGATCAACAGCCATCCGACGACCTGAGAGACGATTGCCAGCAGCGCGAGCCAGCCGTGTGCAGGCCACGTCGGCACGAATGAAACGGTTCCAAACATCGCTCCCAACGCGAGGGAGCCAACAGCGGTTCCGATCGTCGCGTCCAGAAGCGGGCCGGCCGGTGGAGCGTCGTGGCGCCGTGTAGCCGAGCGAAACACGATCAGAAACGCGGCATACGTGATCCCGGTGGCGGCGCCCAGAATGACGCCGAGGGTCGGATTCGATCCATAGGCGTCGTCACGGCCAAGCCCCGACACGAGGACCAGCCCCGCGATGACGACGGGACCGATCCAGAACGTGGCCCTCGACGGACGCTCTCGCCACACCAACCAAGCCGCCAGTGCGACAAAGATGACCTGAGCATTCGCCAGTACCGTCGCAAGACCCGCACCGACCATCTCGATCGAGTGGTGCCAGATGGTCAAGTCGAGAGCAAGGAGAAGGCCTGCGCCTACGGCGATCCATCGAGACTCTGAGACACGCTGATCCCGATCCCGGCGCCACCACCACACCACGGCAAGGATCGGAATGGCGTAAACGGCGCGAAAGAAGGCAGCCGTGGAAGGTGAAACCTCCGCTGCTCGCACCAGGATCGCCGAGAACGAGATACAGACAACACCGACCGTGGCACCAATCCGAGTCGTGGAGGCCGCTTTCTGCATCGGGTGAGCCTAGGAGGCTCGCTTCGCTCGCTGTACCTGGTACCTGGTAACTGGTATTTCGTACCTCATATTTCGTATCGCGACCTATCAGGCACCAAGACCGCAGAGCGTCGCGACTCCTGCCGGCTGCTGGCGGCCATCGCTACAGGTGGGTAACTTGCGGGCGAAGGAAGAGGTGACCAATGCAGCGTATCGAAGCCGATGTCCTCATTCCCGGACGGGGAACGCCCATCGATGATGGTTGCGTGATCATCGAAGACACCACCATCACCTATGCGGGTCCCGTCGAGGCAGCACCGGCATCCCCATCAGCGACCGTCACAAAGGTTCCTGCGGTGATGCCCGGCATGTGGGATTGCCACACACACTTCACAGGTCTCACGACACCCAACATCGACGAGACTCCCCGAATCCCCCACGTCCTCGCCGGTGTCCGATCCGCCAGAGATGCCGAGGCTGCTCTGAGCGCAGGATTCACGTCCCTGCGCGAAGCGGGAGGCTTCGGTGTGTACCTGGCCCGAGCGGTCGCCGAAGGCACGGTTGTCGGGCCGAACATCTACGCTGCCGGATCCATCCTCAGTACCACAGGGGGCCACGGCGACCTGCACTCCTATCCGCTCGACTGGGTGCTCGACTATGAAGCTTCCGGCGGCTGGCTCAGCATCTGTGACGGTGTCCCGGAATGCCTGAAGGCGACGCGCAAGCAACTGCGCCGCAACGCCAAAGTCATCAAGGTCTGTGCGTCAGGTGGTGTCATGAGTGAGATCGATCATCCCATCCACCAGCAGTTCAGCGCTGAAGAGCTGCACGCCATCGTAGAAGAGGCAGAGCGAGCCGAACGGGTCGTGATGGCCCATTGCCACGGCACACCTGGCATCAGAGCCGCCCTCGATGCCGGTGTCGCGACGATCGAGCACGGCACCTACCTCGACGAGGAAACCGCCGCACAGATGAAGGAGCAGGGAGCGACCCTGGTTCCGACCCGTTTCATAGTCGAGCGTCTCCTCGCCGGAGGCAGAGAATCCGGCATGCCGGAATACGCCTATCAGAAACTCGTCGAGATCGGAGACCGTCACATGCAGGCCATCTCGCTGGCGTATGAGGCAGGAGTCAGGATCGCTCTCGGCACCGACATCGCGACGAGCGGTGCGGACTCTGCCGTGCCTTGGGGCGCAAACGGCGAAGAAGTCGTCTACCTCGCGCGGGCCGGCCTGTCACCCCTGGAAATCATCGAGGCCGCCACCGCCAACGGTCCCACGACGCTCGGGCCCCAGGCGCCGAACTCGGGTCAACTCACGGCAGGCTTCGACGCCGATGTCATCGCGGTTTCCTCCAATCCACTCGATGACATCACCGTCCTTGCAGATCCGACGAACGTCGTCAAGGTGTGGAAGGGCGGATCACTCGTCAAGAACGCGTGAGGCTCACCAGATGCCCACCTGACGGGCCTGCCGGACCGCTTCGTCGATCCCACCTGTCCACGGATCGCCGTGCCCCACGAGCACCGTGTCGATATCCAGTCCCACAAGACGATCCAAGGAAAGAAGTGCCTGCTCACTGTCGTCGTTGACGAAGCTCGGGCCGATTCTCGGGCCGGCCTCTCCGGTCGTGATGTTGACGGTCGCCAGGACATCGCCGGCAAACAACACGTTTCCGGACCGCAACACGCAACTTCCCTTGGTGTGGCCTGGAGCATGGATCACCTGAAGTCTGCCAGGGACGTCGAGAACCTCGCCGTCGTCGAAAGCAGCCACTTCCAGCACCGTCGGAAACGGAAACCCTTTGTGCTTGACGCCGTGCGCAAGGTAGCGCAGCAGGACCGGACGCCAGATCGGCCCCATGGGAAACCGAGCCTTCTCCCGACCGGTGGCAAGAGCGGCATCATCCACATGCATGTGCACCGGAACGCCTCGTTGGGCTCGGAGACGCTCCGAGAATCCGATGTGGTCCACATGAGCGTGGGTCACCACCACGGCAGCGATGTCGGCCGGACTGCTTCCCGACGAGTCGAGGAACTCTGTGAGAAACGGCCAGTACCCGGGCAGCCCGGCGTCGACCACAGTGAAGCTCTCACCCTCCTCTATGACATAGAAGTTGATGAGACTCGTCCCGAGTCGATGCACTCCCGGTGCCACTTTCATGCCATCCTCCTCCGATTCCACCACAGTGCACGAGTTGTATCTGCCTGCGAGCGCAGCGCACCTTCAACACTCATCGTCCTCGGCCATCGCCCACGCTCTGCCGTAGATCCACGGTCGGCGCGGGTCGGCAAGTACGAGCTGGTAGACGCTGATCCTCGCCTTCTCGAACGAAAGGGCGGATCCGGCCATGAACGCCCTCCAGATACGGTAGATGCGCTCGTCTGCTGCGGCAATGGCTTCGGCCCGGTGTCGCTCCAGGTTGGCCACCCACCGACGCAACGTGACCGCGTAGCTGATGCGCAGCGATTCCAGGTCTCGCAATTCAAAGCCGGATCGCTCGGCGACACCGATGACCTCTTCGATCGGAAGCAGTTCCCCGTCGGGGAAGACGTACGTGGAAACGAACGTCGGTTTGATCCGGCCACGGCCACGGCCCCGGTCACGAGTTCCGATCCCATGGTTGAGGAGAACACCACCGGGGGCGAGCAGGTTTCGTAGCCGCTCGAAATACGCTCGCATCTTGATGCGGCCAACGTGCTCGAACATACCGATGGAGGCGATGGCATCGTAGGTTCCTTCGATCTCCCGGTAGTCACATTCGAGAATCGTGATTCGGTCGGTCAGACCTTCACGATCAACCAGCTCGCGAGCCCATGCGGCCTGCTGGGACGAGAGCGTGATCCCGACTGCGTCGACGCCGTAGTTACGGACGGCGTGGGTTACGAGCGCTCCCCAGCCGCAACCCACATCGAGGAGGCGTTGTCCGGAGCGAAGCTGAAGTTTGCGACAGATCATGTCCAGCTTCCTCCGCTGTGCCGTTTCGAGCGGTTCGGTAGGGTCGAGAAACGCAGCGCTCGAGTAGACCATCAACGGATCGAGAAACTGTCGATAGAAGGCGTTGCCGACGTCGTAGTGGTAACGGATGTCCTGACGGTCCCGCCGAATCGAATGTAAACGACCTTGCTTCTTCGGCCGATCCGCATTTCTGCGCCGGCTCTGTCTGGGTAACTTGCGTGCCAGACGAAAGAGCGACAGTGCCGTCGACTTGCTCATGCCGCCCTCCACGAACTCGAAACCGAAGTCCAACAGCGAGAAGATGTCGCCTTCGATATCGACGTCGTCGTAAACGTATGCCTCTCCGGCGGTCAGGTCGTCCGGTGGAATCAGCAGTGCTCGGAGCGCACCAGGATGTTGGAGTGCGATCGTGACGGGAGCGTCGGCCGGCCCGATGCGCTCACCGTCCCACAGTCGGAACGCCAGCGGGTTCCCCGACCGATCCAACAAGATCCCGATAATCGCCTTCGTGGCGTCTTTGGAGTCCACCGTGACTCCTTTGCGCGGCATCTGAGAATACTACCGCGAAGCCCGTACGCGTAGCATGAAGCCCACCGCAAAGGAGAATCATGAGCGTTCGGATTGGTGTCGTCGGTGGACTCAACATGGACATCCACCTGTTCGATGTCAGTGAGAGCCGCAGCCAAGCTGCATTCCGGGCAGGCAACTATCTCGCTCAGCCAGGTGGGAAGGGCGCCAACCAGGCTCGCGCCGCCGCGGTGCTCGGTGCGGAAGTGTTCCTTGTCGGTCGAGTCGGGGATGATGAATTCGGAAGCGATTGCCGAGAGTCTGTTGTCGCGGACGGCGTCAACGCCGAACACGTCCTCGTTACAGAAGGTGTCCGCACCGGTTTCGTGGCAATCCGCCTCACCGACGGCCACCATCAATCACTCGTTTACGTACCTGGCGCCAATGCGCATCTCACATGGTCCGACGTGCAAGCTGCGCTCCCCGTGCTCGCATCATGCAATGTGATCCTGGTGCAGGCGGAGATCCCGGCCGATGTGCTTGCTCGTCTCACAACGTGGGCTGTCGGGCAAGATGTCCGCCTGTTCCTCGACCCTGCACCCCCTGAGGATGTCACGAGGGCTTCCCTGGTCGCAGCCGAAGCCATCACACCGGACCTCCAGGAGGGAACGTCACTGACCGGTCGCTCTTCGACATCGTCCCTCAGCCCGGTGCTCTCCGTGCGCGACCTCCTCGATGCAGGAGCGAAGAACGTGTTCCTCAAACTCGGCCACGCCGGAGTCATCTTCGGCCACGATGACGAACTGTTGCGCATCCCCACCCTTCTGGTGGAGCCGAACGACGAGACGGGTGCCGGTGACGTGTTCATCGCTGCCCTTGCCGTGCACCGTTCCGCAGGCGGCAGCTGGCGAGACGCGGCGAGGTTTGCCAACGCTGCAAGCGCTCTCTCGGTGTCGCGCCCGGGTCTGGCTCTTCCACGCGCGGATGAGGTCATCGAAGCAACGGCAGATCTGCCCCCGGAGGATGAACTGATCGAGGTTCGGTAGCGATCCTCAACGCCGTGATTGCCTTACCGACTATCGATACGCCCGATGGCTCTCACGCTTCGGAACTCGCGATTTCGGACGCCGATGGCCCGAGGATCTCCCGAAGTTCATCATCTTCGACGGTTTCATGATCCATGAGGGCGTCGACGAGGCGATCGAGAGCTTCACGGTGTTGTTCCAGTACCGATAGCGCGACCTTGTGCTGCTCCGCGATGATCGTCTGAATGTCCCTATCGACCTGAGCCTGCGTCTCTTCGCTCACATAGCGTCCCCGGGCCATCTCATAACCGAGGAATGGCGTATCCTCGTCGCCGTCCAGCGAAAGTGGGCCGAAGCTCCCCATCCCCCACCTCGTCACCATTCTGCGGACGAGCTTGGTGACCTCGACGATGTCGGACTCTGCTCCGGTCGTGAAATCCTCGAATACCAACTCTTCAGACGTGCGGCCTCCGAGCATGATCGCCACTTTCGTGCGAAGGTACTCCCGGCTGTAGTTGACTCGCTCCTCCGCAGGAAGCTGTTCCGTGACACCGAGCGCCAGCCCGTGCGGAATGATCGTCACTTTGTCCACCGGGTCCGCCAACCTCGAGTACCAAGCGACCAGCGTGTGACCGGACTCGTGATAGGCGACCAGCCTCTGGTCTTGCTCCCTCATCGGCATGTGACGTTCCGCGCCGAGCGTGACTTTGTCGACCGCTGCGTCGAATTCCTTCTCCCCCACCGTCTCCGCACCGGATTCGGCAGCCATCAGCGCTGCCTCGTTCACAATGTTGGCGAGGTCTGCACCGCTCAAGCCTATGGTCCGCCGGGCCAGCTTGGCCAGATCCACGTCTGGAGCCAGGTGCAGCTTCTTCGTATGAATCTCCAGGATGCCTTGCCGGCCTTCCAGGTTGGGTAGTGGAACCACGATCTGTCGGTCAAACCGGCCCGGACGCAAAAGCGCTGGATCCAGCACATCGGGCCGGTTGGTGGCAGCCAGCACGATCACACTCTGTCGCTCATCGAACCCGTCCATCTCCGTGAGAAGTTGGTTGAGAGTCTGCTCGCGTTCATCGTTCACGGTCCCCAACCCTGCACCTCTGCGGCGTGCCACTGCGTCCAACTCGTCGATGAAGACAATGGCGGGTGCAATGTCCTTGGCCTTCTGAAACAGGTCGCGTACCCGGCTTGCGCCTACACCGACGAACATCTCGACGAACTCGGACGCGCTGATATTCAGAAACGGCACCGAGGCTTCCCCGGCCACGGCCTTGGCCAGCAGTGTCTTTCCTGTTCCCGGGGGTCCGACGAGCAGGAAGCCGCGCGGGAGGCGTGCGCCAACCCGATGAAACTTCTCGGGATCCTTGAGGAAACCGATCACCTGCTGCAGATCAGCTTTCGCTTCTTCCGCCCCGGCAACATCGGCAAAGGACACATCCGGTCGTTCCGTCGTGTACTCGCGCGCTTTGCTCTTGCCGAAACCAAGGAGTCCGGATTGTCCTTGCATCGTTCGCTTGCCCATCCATGACAGCAGGCCGATCAAGAGAACGAACGGAAGGACGTTGATCAGGATGGCGGTCCAGGTTGTGCTCACCGGCGAGACATCGACGGCGACCTCATGGTTCTCCAAGAGCGGCAGCAGCCTGGGATCACCGACGCTCTGGGGAAATGTGGTCTTGAATTCGCTGAACTCGACCGGAGTGGTCGTGGTTGTCGTCGACTCCTTGCCCGCAGCCGTGGTCGTCGTGACACCCGCTGCCGCCTGCACCTCGGCAAGGCTCATGGGTTTGATCAGCTTGCCGCTGATCGCATCCCCTTTGATCTCTACCCGTTCGACGTTGCCGGCACGCACCTGATGAAGAAACTCCGTGTAAGGGAGCGGCGCCTTCTTGGGGGCCGAACCGAGAAACGCAAACGCGTTCCAGATGAGCAGTCCGATGAGGATGATCCACCAGATGGGCGCGAGCTTGGATTGCTCCGGCAAACCGCCGGGCCCAGGGGGCTTCCCAGAGTCTCGAGAGTCGTTCGAGCCCGACGGCGATCGGGGTCGATGCTGGTTTCGGTTGGTCACGCGCTCCCTCAAAGGTTGTATTGTCGCACGCTCAGGCCTCGCAGGCATCAACACGCACGCGCGCGTCGAGTGCGACGGTCCCGTCGGCGCGCGCAAGCAAAGGGTTGATCTCCACTTCAGCGATCTCAGAATGCGCGACAGCCATCGCACCGAGTCGAATCATCACATCGATCACAGCGTCGCGATCAACCCGCGTCTGGCCCCGTGATCCGCCCAGTCGCCGACCCGCCCAGGTATGACCGAGCAAGTAGTCCACGTCGGTGCAGGTAACCGGAGCGAGAGCGAAGGCAACATCACCCATGCTCTCGACGTCCACGCCTCCGGAGCCGTACATCACAAGCGGACCGAACTGAGGATCCCGTACCACTCCGATCGCAACCTCCTGACCATCGGTGATCATCTCCTGGATGACCACTCCGTCGATCCGAGCACCGGGACGGGCGTTGCGGACCTTTGTCAGCATCGTTTCGACGCCAATCCTGACGCCGTCTGCATCAGAGAGCCCGAGTAGCACGCCCCCCACATCGGATTTGTGGGGAAGATCGGGTGAGTCGAGCTTCACGACAACCGGGTATCCGATCTGCTCGGCTGCGGCTGCCGCCAATGCTGCGTTCTCCGCACGCACCGATGGAGCCGTCGGAATGCCGTAGGCGGTCATCAGCGCAGTCACGCTCGACGGGTCGAGCCAGCCGCTCGAATGTGCCAGCACTCGAGCGGCAGCGGCCGCGTCGACCGATTCCGGAATGGCACAAACCGACTGATCGAGGTCAAGGGCCACAGCATGTCGGTAGAGGGCGCCCAGAGCACCTGCAGCTCTCGATGGGAATCGATACTCCGGCACCTTGGCGGCCCGTAGCCTGTTCGCCGCCTCGTCGATCAACCCGCCCCCCATCAGCGCCACTACGACAGGTTTTGAACCCTCATCGATGACCGGAATGAGTGCCTCGACCACATCCTGGGCCGCGTACCGTGGCGGCGGTGGGAGGATGACCATCACTGCGTCGACCGCAGTGTCCTCCAGGAGCACCTCGAGGCTTCGCGCATAGATCTCCGGAGAGGCAGAAGCCAGCATATCGACCGGGTTGTTGGCCGACGCGGCGCTCGGCAGCAGATGCTCGAGCAGCGTTATCGTGTCCGAACTCAGCGATGCCATCCGCATGCCGTACTGCTCGATTGCGTCAGACGCCGCTACCCCGGGTCCGCCTGCATTCGTCAGCACGGCGACACCTGGGCCGGCAGGAAGTGGAAGATTCGAAAAGGCGCGGGCCCAATCGAACATCTCCTCGGTTGACGTGGCCCGCAGGATCCCTGCTCTGCGAAATGCAGCTTCATAGGCGACGTCTTCACCTGCGAGGGCGCCGGTGTGGCTCGAGGCAGCTTTTCGGCCCGCGTCGAATCGTCCCACCTTGAACGCAATGAAAGGCTTGTCCACTGTACGCGCCACGTCGACGAACCGCCGGCCATCGACGATGCCTTCGAGGTACATGGCAATGACTTTCGTCTCCGGGTCTTCTGCAAATGCGTCGAGCATGTCCGTTTCGGAGATGTCGGCTTCGTTGCCGAGGCTGACGAGACGACTGAATCCAAAGCCCTGACCTCGAGTCCAGTCGATCATCGCGGCGCAGATGGCGCCGCTCTGGCTGACGAAGGCGACATTTCCGCTCGGTGGAGGTGGAGGCGGAAGGAATGTCGTGTCCAGCGGAACGTGGGTGTCGATGGTGCCGATGCAGTTGGGTCCGAGCAACCGCATGCGATATCGGGCCGCGATTTCCAGGCACTGTCGTTCGAGCGCAGCTCCTTCAGTCCCGACCTCGCGAAAGCCACCGGACGAAATCACGACGGCTCGGATACCTCGCCGACCGCACGCATCCAGGACCGGCGGCACGGCTGGTGCGGGAATCAGGATGACCGCGAGGTCCACCGGATCGGGAACCTCGGTGACCGATGCATACATCGGCCTGGAGAACAGCGTCCCCTCCTTGGTGCCCACGAGATGCACGGAACCGGGGTATCCGCCTTCGAGGAGATTCCTGACTACCCCAAAGCCCAATTTGGATTCGTCGGCGGTCGCCCCGATCAGCGCAATGCCTTCTGGCCGAAAGAACGCCGTCATCGCCGGTGCATCGCCCACGTCGAGCAATGCTAGTGCCTCGACCGGCAACGCCCGTGATGCCGATGCCGAGCCAGTGGCCTCGCTCGCTTGTTCATGTACTTCGTACTTCGCACCGCGACCCACCCAGCTCCAGGACCGTGGTGCGAGCGTCGCGACTCCTGCCGAAGGCTGCAGCAAAGAGAGCTGGTAGCCGGCTTCCTCACCGAACTCCTTGGCGCCGTGGAGATGCGTGCCGCGTCGTGCTCGGCGCCCGCCGAGCCGCGGTCCAACGAAATCGAGAAGATGCAGGCCTGACATCGAGACCGCTCTCCTGGCGGTACACGTCGCAATCGACACTGCGCCTTGGACCACGGCTCTCCTGGGATGAGATCTCCGATGCCCCCGGGAAACGGAGTGTTCCGGACGATCCCCTCTCCCAACGGTCTTCGACCGGGCGCCTGCTGCGCAACGACTCCGCCGACTACTCTGCTGGGCCATGACACGCTTCGCCTACTTCTGCGGCCACGAGCAATGGCAACCCGAGGAACTGGTCGAACACGCTCGACTGGCGGAAGATGCCGGATTCGACCTCGTCGTGGTCTCCGAGCATTTCCACCCCTGGGTTGACGACACTTCCGCTGCAGGATTTGCGTTCTCGACGATCGGGGCGATGACCACGGCGACCGATCACATCGGTTTCGCCACCGGCGTCACGACACCGTTGTGGCGGTTTCACCCTGCCGTCGTCGCACAGGCTGCCGCGACGCTCGATCGACTCTCTGGTGGCCGCTTCCATTTGGGTGTCGGCACCGGCGAGAACATCAACGAGGGCCCTCTCGGATACTCGTTCCCGAAATATGCCGAACGCGCGGCCCGCATGAACGAGGCACTCCAGATCATGCGCCGCCTCCTCGATGGAGAGACACTGTCGTTCGACGGTGAGTACTACTCGACCAATCGCGCAAAGCTCTACAGCCCCCCGACTGGCAAGGTTCCGATCTGGCTCGCCGCGGGCGGACCGAAGTCGGCTGCGCTCGCCGCCCGTCGGGCCGAAGGTGTCATCACCTCGGTGAAGGATCCGGCCTCGACCCTGGAACACGTCGTCCAACCGGCACGTGCCGTTGCAGAAACCGAGGGAAGGCCGGCACCGACGCTGGTGGTGACCCGTTGGGCCGTGTTCGCCGGCAGCGACGACGAAGCTTGGCAGGCACTGTCTGCGTGGCGTGGGCTTCGCGCTCCGGGGCGTCTGGAGGCCGTCGACCCCGCCGTTCTGCGAGCCAGGGCCGATGATCTGCCCCGGGACGAAATCCTGAGCCGCTATACCATCGCCGCCTCGCCGCAGGACATCATCGATGCCTACCTGCCCCTCATCACGGATCTCGGCGCCGACGTCGTCACCATCCAGATGACCTCAACCGACCAACCGGCGCTCATCTCACTCCTAGGAAACGAGGTCCTCCCCGTTCTCCAAAGGTCCGGTCGGCCCACCTCGTAGGGTCTTCCGTCCCCTTCCATCTGCGTAAACGTTGGGTCACTATGCTTGTGAAAGGGGTCTGCTGATGAGAAGAAGCCTTCATGTGAACCTTCACCTCGAGGAAGACGACATCGAGACCACTGTCCATGCGCGCCTTGACCTCCAGGGGGACCGCTTCGAGTCCTACGGAAAGGCCCGACGCAATCCCGACGACCCCTTGATACCCCTCGTCGGCGAAGAACTGGCCATCGCTCGGGCGCTCGGGTCGCTCACCGCTCAGATCATGGAGGCGGCCCAGGACCGCATCACAGAGGATCTCTCGTAGCCCGCTCGTTTCGATCCCAGCACCTTCGCGGCTCGCTTTCGGTGCTCACGGAGCCCGGTGGAATGACCCCCTACCGGTGAACCCTGGGCTCGTACGTACCCTGTGGGTACCCCTGAGCCCTGGGTTCGGGGATTCTATGGGGCCGTTGCTCCCACATCGCCCAGAAGCCCCCTGATCTGTTCCGCCACACCTGGGGAGATCGGTCCGAGCGGTTGTTGCTGAAGCGCGGCGAGAAGGCTCGGCCTTTGATCTGCGATTGCGCTCCGGACAACGCGAATGTCTGGATCGTCGGGCAGCGTGGTGAGCCACAGACGCATGGGCATAGCCACGGTCGGACCGAACGTCGCAAAGAGGTCGACCCTCCATTGCCCGCTCTCATCTCGCCGGGCGATCCAACGAGTCAGCCCGCTGTCTTTTCTCAATGCCACTTCGATGTTGGCGAACTCGACGCCGTCCACAGTCACCCTCCGACCCGCAGCCACCAACATCTCACCGAGGTCTTCCCGAACGTTGCGCCCATAGGTGTCCTGGAAGGATGCCCAGAAAGCGGCAAGGGACTCTTCTGGAATCCCTTCCTCGAGCATGGCCGTCGCCTCCGACAACGTGGCTCCGTCCAAGGCGATGAGCAAGGCCACCTGCTCACGGTCCGTCAGCTCGCTCACTCTGGAGAGATCGCCGTCTTCGACGGCGGACAGGAGATCACGCAGGGCCCCGTCGGGCGTCGCGGCCCCCAGCAGCGTGGTCGTGGTCGTCGTCGGCTCCTCGGGCGGCGCCGAGCAACCGATCACGAGTGTCACCACGACGACAGCGGCAAGGAAACGCAACATCAGGGTGACGATAGCGCCGGCTTCTACACTCAATAAACCATGTCGCAAACCATCGTGGCAGCACTCATCGGAATCACGGCAGGGGTTGTCAGTGGATTGTTCGGCATCGGCGGAGGTCTCGTCTTCGTCCCGGGCCTCGTCCTCATCCTTGGCTTTGAGCAACACCGTGCCCACGCAACATCATCTGCTGCAGTCGTCGTGACGGCCACCACGGGAGCAATTCGATTCTTCGACGGTGGAGCGGCGGATCTGCGTTCGGGCGGGCTCCTTGCCTGTGGAGCGATACTCGGGGCGCTTGTCGGGGCGACTCTCATGGGCAAGGTGCCATCGAAGCGGCTCAAGGCCCTGTTCGCATTGGTTGCCGCCGTTGCCGCCATCAGGCTCACGCTCGGCGGGCTCGGGACGAGCGTCGGCGTCGACCACATCGAAACCACCTTGGGGACCATGATCGGGATCGTGCTGCTCGGCATGGCAACCGGGACGTTGATGTCGATGCTCGGCCTCGGGGGAGGGCTGGTCTACGTACCGATCCTTGCCCTCGTCTTCGGCCTCGAGCAGCACATCGCACAAGGAACCTCGCTGGTGGCCATCGTTCCGACTGCGGCATCGGCTGCCATCGTTCATTACCGGGCCCATCGAGTAGACCTCCCGATCGCTCTCATCCTCGGAACCGGCAGCATCGTCGGTGTGCTGCTCGGCGCGCTCCTGGCGTTCAGCCTGGCCGGCTCCACGCTCCAGTTCCTCTTCTCGGGGCTCCTCGTCCTCGCCGCAGGCCTCCAGTTGTTCAGGAAGAGCTGAGAGGCCGCCGATCAGCGGACGGCGCGTACATCGACAACCTATTGCGCCTGAGTCGCCCAGCCCGCCCCGCAGTCTTGCGTCAATGCTGCGCCGCGATACGAAATACGAAATACGAAATACCAAGTACGGAATACTTCACTACGACGAGCGAAGCGAGCAGCCCTACGGCACGAGGATGCGACGACAGTGGATACAGCGCGGTGGATCCTCGGCAAGAGCCTGACGCCGTTCGGCCGCCGAAAGCTTGAGATGGCACCCGCCGCATACCCACGTTTCATCGAGGCGTCCCACGGCCACGCCATCCTTGCGCTCGCGAAGATGCTCATAGAGGTCCAACAAGTCAGGAGGGATCAACGTGATCGCGGCCATCTTGCGTTCTTCTCGGCGTGCCAACTCTGCGTCGATACCCTTCCAGGCCTCTTTGATGATCCCGCTCAGACGCTGCTCCTCCGCCTCTGCCGAGGTGAGTTGAACGCGAATGACCGCCACTTCCTTCTCGAGCGTCTCCTTGAGTTCGAGGAGTTCGAGCACCCTGTCCTCGGTTTCCCGTACACGGTTTCGTAGACTCTCCACATCGAGTCGCATGTTCTCGGTCTCTTTGGCGCTCATGCCTCCGGCGTACAGGCGCTGCTCCTGCTGACCCACCTTTGCCTCTGCCATCTCGAGCTCACCGCTGGCTCGGTCGAGGTCGAGGCTGAGCTCACGAAGAAGAGTTTCCTTCTCAGACAGTTGTTTTCGAACCGCTTCCGTCTCGAGATGGGCGCTCTTGTAGCGTTCCAGCTCGGGCAATGACGAACGTCGTTCCAGAAGACGATCGATCTCTGAATCGACCCTCTGAAGCTCCAACAGATCGGCCAGACTCTGGAATTCGCTCATGGCACTCATAGGCGCAGATGGTACACAAGCCTGACAACGCACGAAGGCGCCTCGCCTTTGCCGATCTTGCACTAATCTCCGTCAGCCCGGGCGCTTAGCTCAGTCTGGCAGAGCACCTCGTTTACACCGAGGGGGTCGGCGGTTCAAACCCGTCAGCGCCCACCGATTCAAGGTCAGACCTCTGGCGGCCGACGACCTATGAGTACACGGAGCAAACGCTGAGGAACTCTCACGTCGCACCGAGGAGGCACACGTGGCAGGCAGCAAGCGCCTCGCCGAACGCGATGGTCGCGAAGATACGATCCGATGGTATCTCGAAGAGATCAGTGCCTATCCCCTGCTCACAGCGCAGGAAGAGGTCGACCTCGCCAAGACGATCGAGCGCGGCAGGGAAGCCGCGAAGGCTCTCGAGACCGCTCGCTCCGACCACGATCGTGAGATGGCCACCGCACTCGTTCGGCAAGGAGAGCAAGCGCGGCAACACTTCATCAGTGCCAATCTTCGACTGGTCGTTTCCATCGCGAAGCACTACATGAACGCGACCCTGGGGTTTCTCGACCTCGTTCAGGAAGGCAACCTCGGGTTGATCCGCGCTGTCGAGAAATTCGAGTATCGCAAAGGGTTCAAATTCTCGACATATGCAACGTGGTGGATACGTCAGGCAATCAGCAGAGCCATCGCCGACAAGGGCCGTACGATCCGGGTGCCCGTACATATGATGGACACCATCTCCCAGGTTCGGAAGGCGGAGAACCATCTCACGAAACGACTGGGACAAGCTCCCACTCTCGACGAGATCGCGGATCACTCCGGACTCGAGGTTCGCAAGGTGATCGAGGCACTCAAGGTTGCACCCGAGCCCGTCTCCATCTTCGAACCCATCGGCGAGAATGAGGCCACCCTGGGAGATCTCATCGAAGACACCGATGCCGAAGCCCCTTTCGAACTCGTCGTTCTCAAGATGCGCAAGCAGGATCTTGCCGCGGTCCTCGGCAGACTCGAAGAGCGCGAGCGGATCATTCTGACAATGCGGTATGGCCTCGAAGATGGCACCCCCCGCACGCTCGACGAGGTCGGCAAACGTTTCGATCTGACCAGAGAGCGTATCCGCCAGATCGAAGCGAAAGCGCTGGCAAAGCTGCGCCATCCTGCGAACCCGACCGGACTACTCAGGATGCTTTCTCCGTAGTCGTTCCATGCATCGGTCAACCGCCGGTTCTCTGGCCGGACCGGCGCAGGCTCGCATGAGGTACTAGCTTTCAGTACATGCAGTACATGCACGTAGCGGAGTTTCATATCCTCCCCGGTGCAATGGGACCATTCACCAGCGCCGTGCAGCGCTGGGAACGTGCCGCGCTGTCGGACGCGGATGGGCCCCTCGAGCATCAGGTACTCGTCGATTGCGACAAGCCTTCGCGAGTGCTCGTGCTGACTCGCTTCGAAGACGAAGAGCACGCGCAACGGTTCGCGACCTCGAGCCTGCCAAACCGGCTGATGGCTGATGTCCTGCACTGTTGTGATACCACGATGTCGTCGCGTCGCTACTCCGTGTTCTACGCCGCCAGCAGGGAAGGACACACCACCGTTTTCGGAACAGCGCCAAAGAGCGACTAGGAGACTGTTGATTAATTGGGTGGGTCTGTGGTGCTCGCGATCGCGAGCGTCTGGTGTCATACTGGGGGTATGCAGGGTGTGAACGATCCG
>JAACED010000010.1 GCA_011682695.1 Gammaproteobacteria bacterium | reverse complement strand
TCCGCTTCGTCGTGGTCAGGGTGCAGGGGCGGAGGGTGATCCAGGTTCGGGTGACCCCTCTGGCGACCACGTGAGGTCGGGGTTCGTGGCGGTCGTCGGACGACCGAACGTGGGCAAATCGACGCTCGTCAATGCGCTGGTCGGGCACAAGGTGGTGATCACGTCTCCCCGTCCGCAGACGACCCGTAACGTGGTGCGCGGTGTCGTGACCGTGACCGAAGAGCCCGAGTTCCAGGCCGTTCTGGTCGATACTCCCGGCCTTCACAAGCCCCGCAACGCTCTGGGCGAACGACTCAACCGGCTTGTCTACGGAACTCTCGCCGAGGCAGACGCGGTCATCTTCCTCATCGACGCTACCGCTGCAGTCGGTCCTGGCGATCGTTTGATCGCGGAACGGCTCGCGGAAGCAGGGTCGCCCGTGATCGTCGTTGTCAACAAGATCGACGCTGCAAGGAGAGGGCAGATCCCCGAACGCCTGGCGGAGGCGGCGGCATGGGGGTTTGCCGCATACGTACCGGTGAGCGCGCTGCACGGGGAGGGTTTGGAGCCGATCCTGCGCGAGCTGGGCAAACTCCTTCCCGAAGGTCCCGCCTATTTCCCGGCGGATGCCGTCACCGATCAACCGGAGTCCTTCCTCGCGGGGGAGTTGATCAGAGAGAAGTTCCTTGCCCGCCTCCGAGACGAACTTCCTCATTCGCTCGTCGTCGACGTTCGTGAGATCGAGCAGCGTCCCGACGGTTCGGTGTACGTGGACGCCCTCATCATCGTCGAGCGCAATTCGCAGAAGGGCATCGTCATCGGCAAGGGTGGGCTTCTGCTTCGCGATGCGGGATCCGAGGCGCGCGGAGAGTTGGAGCGATTGTTTGGAGCGCGGGTCTATCTCGATCTGCGTGTCAGGGTGGAGAAGAACTGGCAACGCAAACCTCAGATGCTGGATCGACTCGGATTTGGAAAGTGATCAGTTGTCAGTTTTCAGTCGTCAGTAGTTGTCGCGCCGTCCTCTGTCGGGAACGCGTTGATGACTGATGACTGATGACCGGCAGGTCGCAGCTCGACCATTACCATCCCCCCATGGGTATTCGCAGTGACCAGGGGATCGTGCTCCGCAGCTTCCCGTTCGGAGAAGCGGACCGTGTCGTGGTCATCCTGAGCGCCAACAACGGCAAGCTCAGGACGGTCGCAAAGGGAATCCGCAAGACGAAGAGCCGATTCGGTGGCCGCCTCGAACCGTTTACCCACGTCGACCTGATCCTGTACGAGGGACGTAACTTGGACACGATCACCCAGGTTTCCGTGATCGAAGCATTCCCAAACGTCCGGATGGATCTGGATCGGGTGCTCGCAGCCGGCACGATGGTCGAGGTCGTCGACGCGGTGGCGACGGAGGAGGACCCTTCGCTTCGACTTTTCCTGTTGCTGCAGCGAGGTCTCAGGGCCTTGGATCGGCGCGGTGAGGGGGCCGATCTCGTGACCTCTTTCTTGTTGAAACTCACCGACGTCATCGGGTTCGCTCCGGCGCTCGATCATTGTGCCGGTTGTGGGAGAGCAGATGCTCCCCTTCGGTTCAGCCTTTCGGCAGGCGGGGCGGTGTGCACCTCGTGCCGGCCGAGTGGAACGATCCGGCTGCGGTCGGGCCTGACCGACTACCTGGCAGGCCTGGCCGCTTCAGATCTGGACAAGCTTCCCCCAGCGGACCCCGTCTTCTCCGGTGAAGCGCTCGGCATCACGAGGAGATTCCTCGAGCATCATCTGGAGCGGAGGTTGTCTTCCCTGGCGGTGATGCATGAGTGAGACGCACTTGGACCTGAATCGGATTCCAGCTCACGTTGGGCTCATTCTCGACGGCAACGGACGTTGGGCCGAGCAGCGAGGCCTCCCGCGTACCGCAGGGCATGCCGCGGGGGAAGCATCGCTGTTTGCCACCATCGAGTCGGCTCGAGAACTCGGGGTGGCGTGGCTCAGCGCCTACACGTTCTCGACGGAGAACTGGTCCCGGTCCGACGACGAGGTCGAGTTCCTCATGTTCTTCAACGAGGACCTCCTGTTGCGGCGGCGCGACGAGCTTGACGCACAGGGGATTCGCATCTATTTCGCCGGCGATATGGACGACCCTCGCATTCCCGCCCGCAACCGGGCCCGGATGATGGAGACCTCGGCGATGACGGCAGCGAATGATGGCATGCGTCTCGTGTTTGCGTTCAACTACGGCAGCAGGGCGGAGATCACCGAGGCAGCCAGACGTCTTGCCCTGCTTGCCCAGCGGGGTGAGTTGGATCCTGAGAGGATCGATGTGTCGACGTTCGCAGGGCAGCTCTACGTGCCGGAAATGCCGGATGTGGATCTCGTCATCAGAACTTCTGGAGAGATGCGTCTGTCGAACTTCTTGCTGTGGCAGGCAGCCTATGCCGAGTTCGTGTTTCCAGAAGTCCTCTGGCCCGATTTCTCCAGGGAACATCTGGTCGCGGCAATCGCCGAGTATCAGCGTCGCAAGCGGCGCTTCGGGAGCGTGTAGCCGGGCACGCTTCGCTCGCAGTATTTCGCATCTTGCACTTTGTACTTCGAGGACGCGCGGATAGGGCGTTCATCAGGCGAGGCGGACTCGCGACCATGTGCGGACAAAGATGCACATGTCCAGATCAGATACCCCAGCGCCTGGTCAGGCTTCCTGCCGCAGGCACTCTGCCCTATCCCTGTCCGTTGATCCTCTTTGTACCGTGACACGAGGTTCTGTTGCGGGCCGGCTGCCGCTTTGCCGCCAAGTCCAAATACGAAGTACGAAATACGAGGTACGGTCTCCTAGTATCTGTCCGTTCCCGCCACGACCAAGAGGACGCAGCCCATCATGCCCGCCACACTCGACACCATTGTCAACCTCGCAAAGCGGCGAGGCTTCGTGTTCCCTTCCTCGGAGATCTACGGTGGTCTGCGCTCCGCCTACGACTACGGCCCGCTGGGCGTCCAGGTGCTGCGAAACGTCGAGAACGAGTGGTGGCGCTCGATGGTGCAGCTGCGCGGGGACATCGTCGGGCTCGACTCGGCGATCCTTCAGGCACGCCAAGTCTGGGCTGCCTCGGGACATGAGGCTTCGTTCACCGACCCGCTGGTCGAATGTTCGAACTGTCAGACCCGCTACCGGTTGGACAAACTCGAAGACCAGGATGTGTGTCCGCAGTGCGGTCAACGGGGCACGTTCGGTGAGCCGCGTCAGTTCAACCTGATGTTCAAGACGTTCATGGGTCCGGTGGAGAGCGACGCCGGGCTCGTGTATCTGCGCCCGGAGACGGCGCAGGGAATCTTCATTAATTACGAGAACGTGCGCCGCACGGCACGAATGAAACTTCCGTTCGGCATTGCCCAGATCGGCAAGTCGTTCCGCAACGAGATCACCCCTGGGCAGTTCGTGTTTCGGACTCGCGAATTCGAGCAGATGGAGATGGAGTTCTTCTGCCGTCCCGAGGAGGCGGACGAGTGGTATCGGTACTGGTCTCGTGAGCGTCACCGCTGGTATCTGGAGCTTGGCATGTCCGAGGAGAACGTCCGCCTGCGGCCACACGGCCACGACGAGTTGGCGCACTATGCCGCCGCATGCTCGGACGTCGAGTACCGCTTCTCGTGGGGTTGGGACGAACTCGAGGGGATCGCCAACCGGACCGACTTCGACCTGCGCGCGCACACCGAGGCCAGCGGCCAGGACCTCAGCTACTTCGACGACGAGTCCGGGGAACGGTTCTTCCCCTACGTCATCGAGCCGGCGGCAGGTGCGACCAGGGCTGCGTTCGCGTTTCTGATGGACGCGTACCATGAGGAGGAGGTCCGTGGGGAGAAACGGGTGGTCTTGCGTCTGGACCCGAGGCTGGCTCCGTATCAGGTTGCGGTGCTGCCACTGTCCAAGAAGCCGCACCTCGTTGCGGAGGCCGAGAAGGTTGCCGACATGCTTCGTCCTCACTTCATGCTGGAACTCGACGTCACACAGTCGATCGGTCGTAGGTACCGGCGTCACGACGAGATCGGTACTCCGTACGCGATCACATTCGATTTCGACTCGCTCGAAGACCGTGCCGTCACGGTGCGCGATCGGGATACGATGCAACAAGACCGGGTTTCGGTCGATCAGTTGATCGGACATCTCCGGGACCGTCTCCGAGCCTGAGGAACTTTGGGGCATGCGGGAGGCACGGGGGGTACCTTGCCGTGTAGCATGAAATACCGACGACCCTCAAGGTCGTGAGTCGAGGGAAGGAAATGACTCATGAAAAGAGCTCGATGGTTGGTTGTGCTCGCAGTTATGGCCATGATTGCGGCTGCTTGTGGAGGCGGTGGAGGAACTGCAGAGAAGGCGAAGGTCAATGTCTTCGGGGCCTTCAGCGGCACCGAAGCGCAAGCAGTGCAGTCGGTGATCGATGACAAGATCAACAACGCCGACAAGGACTACGAGGCGACCTACGAGGGTTCCGATAGCTTCGAGGAGCAGATCAAGATTCGTGTCGAGGGTGGGAACCCACCCGATATCGCGCTGTACCCGCAGCCAGGCGCAGTGATCGAACAGGCGAAGGCCGGCAACGCGATCGCACTCGAAGACCTCGGGTTCGACATGGCGGCACTCGAGGCAACGTTCGGAAAGTATCTGTTGTCACTCGGTGAGTACAACGGGAAGCACTACGGACTTCCGACGAACACGAACCTCAAGAGCCTGGTTTGGTATACGGAGCCGGCATTTACCGACGCCGGGTACACGGTGCCGAAGACCTGGGACGAGATGATCGCTCTCAGTGACAAGATGGTCGCCGACGGCAACACGCCGTGGTGCATCGGCTTCGGCTCGGAAGCGGCGACCGGATGGCCGGGCACCGACTGGATCGAAGACATCATGCTCCGGACCGCAGGTGCGGACATGTATGACCAGTGGGTCAACCACCAGCTGCTCTTCGAGAGCCCAGAGGTCAAGCGGGCCTTCGAACTGCTCGGTGATGTGACGTTTACCCCCGGATACGTTCTGGGTGGCGCGGATCAGATCCCAGCGATCGACTTCCGTGATGCGCCGGACCCGATGTTCAATACCCCGCCGTCGTGCTTCATGCACCGGCAGGCATCGTTCATCACACAGTTCTTCGATGCGCAGGACGGGCGTACGCTCGTTGCCGGCACCGACTACGGCGTGTTTGCATTCCCGGACATTGACCCAGGCAAGAAGGGTGCGCTCATCGCCGGTGAACTCGGAGCGGTCTTCAATGACCGTCCGGAGGTGCGGGAGTTCCTCAACGACTTCATCTCAACGGACATCCAGTGCGCCCAGGGCGGCACGGACGCTGGACGCATCTCGCCGAACGTCAACGTCGGTCCTGACTGCTACAAAGACAGCATCACCGCCACGGCAGCCGGTGCGATCGTCGATGCGCTGAAGATTGAGGGCGCTCGATTTGACGCTTCCGATCTGATGCCGTCGGTCGTTGGAGCCGGCAGCTTCTGGACCGGAATGGTCGACTACATGCAGGGTGGGCCCAGCTCGCTCGATACAGTCCTCAAGGACATCGACGATTCTTGGCCGTCCTCGTAGGGCGAACGGGAATCAATAATACGGGAGGCGGCCGCATCGGCCGCCTCCCTTTCTGTATAGTCGGACAGAACGTCGGGAGGAACGTGGTTGAGTGTTGAGCTGAAACCTGAAGTGTCCGTCGCCGAACGGGCCGCGCGGTCGGTGTGGGTGGGCGTTCTCCGACTTGTTGCTTCCTTTGGCGTACCGATCGTTGCTTTCACCCTCCTATGGCTGACGTTTCGGTTCCTTCGCGACAGTGACGCCCCGAAGTTGGTCCTGGCACTCGTCGCGATTGTCGTGGGTGTGGGCGGGATCTTTGTGCTGTTCTGGGCGATGGACTTCGTCGTGAGCCAGTTGTCGGATCGGGTCCAGGAGCACGTGCGACCGTACGTGTTCGTCGGGCCGGCGCTAGTGATCCTTTCTGTCTACCTGGTGTATCCGGCGATCAACACGACGGTGCTGAGTTTCAAAGATGCCACGTCCACGTCGTTCGTGGGTCTGGACAACTACAAGTTCGTGTTCACCGACCCGGCGATGCTGCGGTCGATTCGCAACACCTTCGGGTGGGTCGTCGCCATTCCTCTGTTCACCGTCGGGGTAGGTCTCGGATTCGCCATGCTCGTCGACCGTCTCCAGCGGGGCGAAGCGGTGGCCAAGTCGCTGATCTTCCTGCCGATGGCCGTTTCATTCGTTGGCGCGTCGATCGTCTGGCGATTCGTGTACAGCTTTCGACCGGAAGGTTTCGGCAATCAGATCGGGCTGCTCAACGGCATCATGGTCAGCGCCGGCAAGCAGCCGGTTCCCTGGCTCCAGGAACAGCCATGGAACAACCTCCTGCTCATGGTGGTCATGGTGTGGCTCCAGACCGGCTTCGCCATGGTGATCCTCTCTGCTGCGATCAAAGCCGTTCCCGATGACATCCTCGAGGCCGCCCGCATCGACGGGGCGAGAGAGTTCCAGGTGTTCTGGCTGGTGATCGTTCCATCGATCATGTCGACGATCGTGGTGGTCACCACGACGATGGTCATCAATGCGATGAAGATCTTCGACATCATCTGGGTGATGACGAACGGTCAAAACGGTACGGAGGTGATCGCGGAGCGGATGCTTCGTTGGTTCTTCAAGTTCGGAGATAACGGCAAGGGAGCTGCGATCGCTGTCGTGCTCTTTGTGGCAGTGATGCCGATCATGGTGCTCAACGTGAGGAGATTCCGAGCAGAGGAGGCGATCCGATGACAACGGCAACGGTCCGCCTCGAAAGCCCGCCCGGGTTCTTCCGGCGGCTCTTCCAGGGCATGCCCAGCAAGTTGACGATCATCGTCATCTCTCTGCTGTGGGTAATTCCGAGCCTCGGGCTGCTCATCAGCTCGTTCCGCAACCCGAATCTGGTCCGAACGTCAGGATGGTGGACGGCCTTGCCTCACTTGTTCGACGGGGCCCAGTGGACCCTTGTGAACTACAAGGACGTCCTCGCCTCTGAGGGCTTTGGGAACGCTTTCCTGAACAGCCTTGCCGTGTCCATTCCAGCGACGGTGATTCCGATCACGATCGCCGCGTTCGCTGCATACTCGTTCGCTTGGATGGACTTCAAGGGACGCCAGTGGCTGTTCGTGGCGGTCGTCGGCCTGATGGTGGTTCCGCTGCAGATGACCCTGATCCCGATTCTCAGCCTGTACTCACGCGGTGGGCACTTCATGGGGGTGACGATCTTTCCGAACCTGCACCTGACCGGAACCTATATGGCGGTGTGGCTCGCCCATACCGGCTTCGGGCTTCCGCTCGCGGTCTATCTGTTGCGGAACTACATCGGCTCGTTGCCGTCTTCGACGATCGAGTCGGCCAAGATCGACGGAGCGAGCCACTTCACGATCTTCTGGCGGCTGGTCATTCCGCTCTCGGTGCCTGCCTTGGCGTCGTTCACGATCTTCCAGTTCCTCTGGGTGTGGAACGATTTCCTGGTGGCCCTCGTCTTCTTGGGTGGCACTCACGACGTGCGGGTGGTCACCCAGGCGCTGGCCGAATTGAACGGCACCCGCGGGGAAGCCTGGCATTTGCTGACTTCGGGCGCATTCATCACGATGGTCCTCCCACTGGCGGTGTTCTTCTCACTCCAGCGGTACTTCGTTCGTGGCCTGACTGCCGGCTCGGTCAAAGGCTGATCGTTGGCCGACGAGTCGATCACAGCTCGGCGCACGTGGTTGGCGCTGACGCTCGCGACGGTGATCGCCGCCGGAAGCTCGATTGCCGTCCTGCTCGCGTTCCTCTCCGGCAAGATCGACGGCCAAATACAGCCAGGCGGACTGCTGGCGCTTGGCTTGGCAGCCGTCCCCTTTGCATTCCTCGTATTGGCGTTCGGCTCGAAACATCCAAGTCCGGCGGCGGCAACGGTCGTCGCGATGCTGCTGTCGATCGTGGTTGCCGTTCCGGTGCTGGCCGTGGCCCGTGATGTGGTCACCGGAATGGTGGCCGGGTACGGGGCGGGGGCCGTCATCGCGCTGCGGTTTGATCCAGAGCGGCACTCGCGTCTCGGGCGTTGGATCTCCGTCGGAGTCGTGACGGCCTACGTGTTCGTACTCTTGAGAACTGTCACCGAGGCGGGTTTGGTCGCGGGGCCACTCCTTCCGCTGTTCGCCGTCGGCGTGGCGGACCTGTTCTCCGAGCGGAAGCGCAGGATCGTCAGCTCCTGAGAGAGCACCACGCCGGAATGGGCTCCGTGGGATGGGACGGATGCGTGAGGGCCCGCCGAATCGCGGCGACGTACCCCTGCGCCGTGCGGTCCCACGTGTACCGCTCGAGCACGCGACGCCGGCCTGCTTCGGCAAAGTGATGCCATTGATCGAGTGCCCTGAGGAGGCCGTCGGCGACGTCGTCGGGATCGGACGGGTCGACCAAGATCCCATACTCCCCATGTTCGTCGTGAAAAACTTCGGTGGGGCCCCCGTTACGAGTCACCACGGCAGGGAGGCCGGTCGAAGCAGCCTCGAGGGGCGCGAGTCCGAACGGCTCGTACAGCGCTGTGAGAGCAAAGACGGATGTTCGGGCGGCGAAGAACCGGTACGCGTCGGCGAGAAAGCGTTGGCCGCTGATGGCGAAACCCGAGAGGATTCCGCCCAGGCCGTAGGAGGCGATCGCATCGCGCAAATCGGCGAGGACGAGCTTCTCGGCCGGCGAGGCGGAACCGTCGTCACGCAGCGGATCTCTGATCGCCCCCGTGATGAGCACCAGATTCGCACGAGATCGCAGCTCCTGATTGTGGCCGAAAGCATCGATGAGGACGCGATGATTCTTCTTCGGATCGAGCCTGCTCGACGACACCACGGCAGGGAGTCCGATCCGAGAGGCTTCCAGATCTCTTTCCAGGAAAGCACGAATCTGTCGAGAGGTAGTTTCGTCGGCGACCCCCGGGGAGAACACAGATTGGTCTACCCCTGGCGGTACGACGGCGAAACGCCGGTCGTCGCTCGGGTCGATGGCCTCTTCGTAGGCGGGATGACCGTATTGGACAGATCGTTCTTGGTTCGTCGACGTGATCACGATGCCGGCGTGGTTCATGGCGACGCGTTCGGCCTCGAGGCGTCGCTCGAAGTGATAGTGGGCTTCGTCGATGGATTCCCCGGCGGCGAGGAGGCCGTCGCGCTTCTGTGCGCCGAGCGAATGTGCCGTGAACGTGTACGGAATCCCGGTTCTCGATCGGACGAGTGCGGCGCTGATTCCGCCGTCGCCATAGTGCGCCGTGAATACGTCGGGGAGATCCGCTCCATAGAAGGCGAGGATGTTGGGCACCCAGTCCGAGCCGAGCAGAGGCCAGAGGTCCTCCTTGCACACGAACCGGTCGTTCGGTCCTGCGTGGAGTCGCACGATTCGGGCGCCATCGGGGTAGGCGTCCTGCTCGGCTTCGAAGCCGGGCCACCGGGGATCGACGATGCGTCGAGTGAGGATGTCGACGTCATGCCCTTGTGCAGTGAGTGCGTTCGCCACCTGTTTGACGTACACCAACTGGCCACCGAAGTCGGGGTGCTGGGTCCAGTATCGATCCTGAGGATCGAAATTCCCTTGTGGGTTGATGAAAGCAATATGCATACGGGTGATTGTACGGAGTCGAGGGCGTTCGTCGCCGTTCCCGCCGGCACGGTACCGGTTTACACTCGCCGTGATGGCCTTTCAGCGTACCGACATCGAGCGTGTCAGATCTGCAGTCAATATCGTGGATCTGCTTGAAGCCGTTACCACCGTCAAGAGAACGGGCCGCAGCTACAAGGCCATCTGTCCGTTCCACCAGGAGAAGACGCCATCATTGTCCATCGACATCGCTCAAGGTCTTTACCATTGTTTTGGCTGCGGCGCCGGCGGAGACATCTTTCGGTTCGTGCAGGAAACACAGGGTCTCGATTTCAGTGAGGCAGTCGAGTACCTGGCTGCACAGGCGGGTATCACACTGCATCGTGATCCACAGGCCGCCCGTCGAAAGGGGGAGAGGGAGGCCCTGGTCGAAGCAGTTCGGCTTGCCGTTTCGTTCTACAACGAGCGTCTGCGTAGCGGTGTCGACGCAGGCCATGCGCGTGCCTACCTTCGCGGTCGCGGGTATGACGGTGACGTGATCGATCGGTTCCAGATCGGCTATGCGCCGGAGCAGTGGAGCGCTCTCATCGATCACCTGCGCGAGCACAAGGTGTCGGAGAAGATGATGGTGGGCGCAGGCCTCGCAGCCCGGACCAGCCAGGGACGGCTGAGGGACTGGTTTCGGAACCGGGTGATGTTCCCGATCTTTGATCTTCGCGGTGATCCGGTCGGATTCGGAGCCCGCCTTCTCGAAGGCACAGGACCCAAGTACCTGAACAGCCCTGAGACCCGGATCTATCAGAAGGCGAGGCTGCTCTACGGCCTCAACTGGGCGAAGGGGGACATCAGCCGTTCCGGGTTCTCGGTGGTCGTCGAGGGATACACCGATGTGATCGGCATGCATCAGGCCGGTATCTCTCAGGCCGTGGCAACGTGTGGCACCGCGCTTGGCGAGGATCACTTCGACGTGTTGCGCCGCTTTGCCGACCGTGTGGTTCTCGCGTTCGATGCCGATCAGGCGGGAGCCGGAGCAGCGATCCGCGGAAACGAGCTGCGCACTCCCGTGCAGCTGGATCTCGACGTGCGCGTCGCGGTCATGCCCGAGGGAGAAGATCCCGCCGACATGGTGCAAGGCGGGCGAGTCGACGAGCTGCGGGAGGCGATCGAGCAGTCCCAGCCTCTGCTGCAGTTTCGGATCGAACGGGAACTGCTCGAGTACAACTTGGACGAACCGGAAGCACGGGCACGGGCGATCCGATCGATCGTGGGCCTGCTCGCCCGACAGCCCGACTCGCTCGTGCGTCGCGAGTACGCCCGTTTTCTTGCCAGGAAGGTTGGCTCCGAGTTCGCGCCGGTTCTCTCCGCCGTTGAGAAGGCATACGGTGGTGGACGGAGCGAACCGGTGACGGAGCGCCCGCCCGCTCGCCGGTCTGGAATCGAAAAGGCGGAGCGTCAACTTCTTCGAGCTCTTGCAGTCAACGATCCGGGACTCGAAGGACTCGAGATCGACCGGGACCTCTTCGATGGGGAGGATCATCGCGAAGCGTACGATCTGCTCCAAAGCGCGCTGGCCGGGCTACCTCCCGGCATGCGCCCCGAATTGGGCAGTGTGGTCGGCGAACGAAACGATCGGATCGGCCAGATGATTCGATCATTGATCGTCGACGAGCAGCCGCTGGAGGATCCCGCGGCGCTCGTCCGAAGGCTGGAGATTGCCCGGATCGACGTTCAGGTGACGGAGATTCGCCGCCGGCTGGAGCAGATTGATCCGGGATCGGAGCCACAGGCCCATTCCACGTTGTTCGGTGAGTTGATAGGTTTGGAGCGTAGGAAGCGCGAGATGGGAAAGAGGAACTAGTTGGAATCCTTCCATGACCTGATCGAGATCCTTGTCCAACGTGCCCGCCAGCGTGGGTTCGTGACCGTGGGTGAGATTCAGCAGGAACTCGAAGACCTGAAGGCGCCTGTCGAAGCATTTGACTATGTGTCTGATCGGCTGAGGAACCGAGATGTACGCATCGAGGAGGACAGCGAGGATGTTCTGGACATTCGCGTCGTCGAGGATGACCTGATGGCGGTCTCCGATCCCGTGCGAATGTATCTGAGGGAGATCGGGCGGGTTGCGTTACTCACCCCGCAGCAGGAGGTCGAACTGGCAATGCTGCTCGAGGCGGGGCGACGTGCCGCAGAGCAGCTCGAGAGCGAGAGTTTGTCGCTCAGCACCGAAGATCGTGCGATTCTCGAGCGGGACCGACGCCGAGGTGATTCCGCTCAGCAGCGGCTCGTGGAGGCGAACCTCCGGCTGGTGGTGTCCATCGCCAAGCGGTACGTGGGACGCGGCATGCCGCTGCTGGACTTGATCCAGGAAGGGAATCTCGGCCTCATGCGTGCAGTGGAGAAATTCGACTATCGCAAGGGCTTCAAGTTCTCGACGTATGCAACTTGGTGGATCCGACAGTCGGTGACGCGGGCTCTTGCCGACCAGGGGCGCACAATCAGAGTGCCGGTGCACATGGTGGAGACGATCAACAAGCTCGCGTACGCGCAACGGCGTCTCTTGCAGGAACTCGGCCGAGAGCCGACGATTGCAGAGATTGCAGCCGAACTCGAGGTGGACCCGGACAGAGTTTCTGAGCTTCGTCGCATCGCTCAGGATCCCGTGTCACTCGAGACGCCGCTCGGGGAGGAGGACGATTCCACCCTGGGTGATTTTGTACAGGATCCCGAAGCCGACGTTCCGGTCGAGGCGGCGGCCTTCAAGCTGCTTCAGGAGTACGTCGCACACGCTCTCGAAGAGCTCAACGAGCGGGAACGACAGGTCATCGTGATGCGGTTCGGACTCGAGGACGGGCGAGTGCGTACGCTCGAAGAGGTCGGGAAGCACTTCAGCGTGACCAGGGAGCGGATTCGCCAGCTCGAAACGAAAGCCTTGGCGAAACTGCGGCATCCGGCCCGGTCGAAGCGGCTCGAAGGATTCCTCGGCGACGACTGAGCCGGGGGATCGGTCAGGTCTCGACGCGATCCCGGATCAGTTGTGATGCCGTTGCCATTCCCTCGCCAACAGTCTCTTTCACCTTGTCGGTCGCGCTCTGAACACCCTCGATTTCGGTCAGCCCGCGGAACGCTTTGACGATCTGTTCGTAGCGTTCCTTGCCGGCCTTGGCGCCGAGAATGTATCCGAGGGCGAAACCGAGCGCCAAGCCAAGTCGAAACCTCATCGTTGCTCCCTTCGTACGGGACCCAATTCTACGGTGGTACCATCCCTCTCCGATCCGGGGTAGCTCAATCGGCAGAGCAACGGACTGTTAATCCGCAGGTTGTGAGTTCGAGTCTCACCCCCGGAGCTTGCGAAACCCCTGCTCAGCGGGGGTTTCAGCCGTTCTGGGGTAGGTCGACGACTCCGCCTGGGACGAATCAGGGTCCCGCGACTTGACAGGGTCCCGCGATTTGACAGGTCTCGCGAGGCGGTCCATCGCATCCATTCCGCTCTCCTCATCGACGTGCATCCGTGTCGCAGGTCGTGAGGAACGATCTCGACGAGGTCGTTGCCGGCCTGCTCGCCGGCACGATCCCAAACCGCCTTTCACGTGTTTGGGCACCGGAGCGGCCGTCTACGCGGAGCCGGGACGACCTTCGACGGATTTGCCCATCAGGGCGACTCGCTCCGGACGCAAGATCCGGCGCACATCGACACAGGGGCCTGCTCCCCCCGAGGAATCGGGAGCAGGCCGTGGGTTCCTGCCTGCGGGACAGGGTCAGGCCCAGCGTTCGGCGACGATCTTGCGGTCGGTGAAGAACAGGTAGGACTCGCCCCGACCGTGCACGGCTCCATACCCGGATTCCTTGAGGCCGCCGAGCGTCGCCCACGCCTGGGTCGCCGGCACGCCGACGTTGATGCCGATGTTGCCGACCGGCACCCGTGACTCGAACGACCGGGCCGCCGGGCCACTCGTGGTGAAGAGCATCGCCGAGTGTCCGAAGCGGCTGCGCTCGATCAGCGTGATCGCCTCGTCGAGGCTGTCCACGGCGCTGATCGCCGCGACCGGGCCGAACACCTCATCCTGGGCGATCTTCATGTCGGGGGTGACACCGTCGAGAATCGTCGGACCCACGAAGGCGCCGTTCTGCCAGTCCGGAACGTCAGGATTGCGTCCATCGAGCAGAGGAGCGGCACCTTCGGCGACGGCAGTGTCGATCATGCCGTTGATCCGGTCGCGATCGCGATGTGTCACGACGGGGCCCAGGTTCACGGTCTCGTCGAGCCCGTACCCCAGCTTCCACTGCGACGCCGCCTCCACGAATCGATCGCGGAGCGGCTCGTAGATCTCGCCCACGGGCACGAGCACCGATCCAGCAAGACAGCGCTGACCCCCTGCTCCGAAGAACGAGGCCAGCGCAGCGTTCACCACGGTGTCGAGATCGGCGTCGGGCATGACCACGAAGTGGTTCTTGGCCTCGGTCGCCGCCTGTCCCCGCTTTCCCAGCGACGCCGCCTTCGCGTAGAGGGCCGCGCCGACCCGGGTGGATCCGACGAAGGAGAAGCCCTCGGTGTCGGGATGCTCCATGAGGGCATTCACCACGTTTGCTCCTCCGTGGACCAGGTTGATCACACCCGGAGGGAAACCGCACTGGTCGATCAACTCGAAGATGCGTGCCTGGGTGATCGGAACCCGCGACGATGGCTTGTTGATGTACGTGCAGCCGGCTGCCACGGCATACGGCAGGTACTCGAGGGGGACCATCGCCGGGAAGTTGAACGACGGGACCATGAAGAACACGCCACGAGGGATGTAGGTGACCCTGAGATTGAGATCCGGGCCGATGTTCTCCTGGTGGTAGCCCCTGGTAGTCGTCGGGATCGCGCAGGCGGCTTCGATCTCTTCGATGGCCCGCAGCATTTCGGCGCGGGCGTCCTTGATGGTCTTGCCCATCTCCTGGACCAGGGAGCGCGCCAGATCCTCCTTGTGCTCCTCGAGCAGGCACTTGAGGTGGAAGAACGGGCGAGTCCGCTTGACTACCGAGGTGTGCTTCCACTCCTGGAAGGCTTCCTTTGCGATCGCCACGGCCTCGGCGACCTCCTTCGGGGTCGAGTCCGGCACACGGGCGATGACGTTCCCCGTCGCGGGGTTGACCACGTCCCGGAGAGAGCCTGTGGACTCCTTCCACTCCCCGCCGACGTAGTTCTTGAGCGTGCCGTACTCCGCTTGTGGCTCCGGTAGCAGCGTCATCTTGTCTGTCCTCCTTCTCCCCGCAGCGGCGGGTGGTGTGTCGTCCTCGGAAACTCGTGTCGCTAGTGGAGGCCGTCCTCGCCGATCATGTCTTCGAGTAACAGGCCCCCGAGTCGAAAGTTGGGCCGACCCCGGTTCACGCCTGCGATGATGACGACCACCTCGTCGGGCTCGGGGGCATCGGGGACGCTCACGGTCATCGTGTCGTAGAACGAGCGGACCTTCAGAGCATCCTTGTGGGCGAGAGGCACATCGATGATCGTCCCGAGGGCGCCCCGCTTGCCGGTCGACGAGATCCAGGCCCTGCCGCCGCCGACGGCTTCCCGGAAGCGATTGGCCATCGGGGTGGTCAGGAAGGCGTGGCCGTGCTCGACCTCGCCTTTCATACCGACGATGCTCGCCTTGCCATAACCATTGACCTGCTCACCCATCGCCTCGACGAGACGGTTGGCGAGGAGATCGCCGAGGCCGACGCTGAAGTCGATGATCTCGCCGAGGTCCTCGGAGAACCGTCCGGCGTAGGGGTTCTCGATGACGGCGGCGACGGCCACCTTGCGGTACAGCGGGTCGACAGGAATGCCCGCCTCTGTGAGGCCGTCCTCTATGAAAGTGGCGATCTTGCGGATGCTCGGCATCGGATGAGTCCTCTCGTGTGCGTGTGGTCCGCCTGCGGTGTGGGGCCCGGCCGAGTTCCGGTTGTCGCCGCCCCGGCACCGATGGTAGGCTGTCTCTCTGTAAGAGACAACCCTAGTGCCTGATGATGTGTCAGGCCAGGAGAGGAGGACTTCATGGTGGGCGAGCCTCTCGATCTGAAGGTCGTGAATGGGACCGTCGTCCTCGGTGACGGTCGGTATCGTGTCGGAGTCGGAGTCAAGGACGGCAAAGTTGCGCTGCTGGCTCCCGACGAGTTGCTCCCGAACGCCAAGGAGACCATCGACGCCAGGGGGCACTACATCCTCCCGGGTATCGTCGACTCCGAGGCCCACCCGGGCTGCTATGTGCCGTTCGAGTACGACATGACCAGCGAGTCACGCGCCGCGGCCTGCGCCGGGGTCACCACGTGGGGCATCCAGGCGCCCGTCACCCGACTCGGCACCAAGCCCTTCAAGGAGGTCGTCGCCAAAGCGGACGTTGGTTCGTTCAACGAGTCGTTCCCCGCCGGCAAGGAAGTCGTCGAGACGGTCAGCCATGTCGACGCGTACTTCACCTACATGCTCGAAACAGATCAACACGCGGACGAGATCCCCCAGTACGCGGAGGAACACGGCGTCACCTCGTACAAACTGTACCTCCAGACCCGCAGCATGAAGGGTACGTCCGATGACGTCGACACCAACTGGCCGAGCCGCAGGGCAGGCCTCGGCGCCGGCATCGACGATGGCACCGTCTACCGCGTCATGGAAGAGGTCGGACACCTCGGTTATCCGGGGATTGTTCACATCCACCCGGAGAACTGGGAGATCGGCCGCATCTTCGAGGACCGCCTTCTCGAGGCCGGCCGCACCGACTTCGGGGCTTGGACCGATCGCTCGCCCGACTTCCTCGAGGCGCAGCACGTCAGGGCTTACGCCTATCTCGCAGCTCAGACTCCCGGCAACGTGCCGCTCTACCTGCAGCACTGCACCACCCGACTCAGCTTCGAGGAGGTCCTCAAGGCCCGCGCCGAAGGTCTGCAGCTGTACGCCCAGACCGGTCCGGCCTGGCTGTGGGCGGAGCCGGAGTACGGCTGGCGGATCAACGTGCCACTACGGCGCCGCGACAACATCGAGGCACTGTGGGAGGCCCTCGCCGAAGGCATCGTCGACGTGGTGGGGTCCGACCATGTGGTCGGCTGGGAGCCGGCATCACGCGCGAGGAGATGTACAACGAGAACATCTGGAAGCTGCGCACCGGCTTCAGCCGGGTGGAGCTGTTCCTGCCGGTGATGCTGTCCGAAGGCGTCAACAAACACCGTTGCAGCCTGGAACGTGTCGTTCAAGTGTCATGCGAGAACCCGGCCAAGACGTCCGGCCTGTGGGGCAAAAAGGGCTCGCTCATGCCTGGCTTCGATGCCGACATGGTGATCATCGATCTTGGGCGTGAGGTCGAGGTCAACAAGAAGCACATCAACACGAGGGCCGGCTGGTCGCTCATGGAAGGCCACACCTTCACGGGATGGCCCATCAAGACGATCATGCGCGGCAAGGTAACGGCGGAGTGGGCGGACGACTCGCCGGGCATGCGTCCGGTGGGTGATCCCCGAGGGCAGTACTTGCCCCGCACGCTGCGCAGTGCAGGTCCGCCGGCCCAGCTCACCAGCCCGGTGCGCCTGGCGCCGACGGATCGCTGGCTGAGCGATGACTTTGTCAAGCCCGGTTTCAGTCCTGAGACCACCAAGTACACCGGGCCCATCGGAGGCTGATCCATGGCGATCTGGGACGACGTGATCACCGATACCGACCGGGCCGTGTTTGCGGCTGCCGGGTGGGGCAAGCGTGCCGGCTACGGCAAGCGGCCCGCGGTGATGGTGATCGACGTGAACTACAACTTCTCCGGCGATCGTGAAGAGCCGATCCTCGACTCGATCAAGCGGTGGCGCTACTCGTGTGGCGGTGTCGCCTGGTCGCGAGGCATCCCGGCGATCCGGTCGATCCTCGATGCGGCACGCCGTAAGCGGCTTCCCGTGATCTACACCACGAACCCTCGCCGCCAGGACGGGTTCGACCTGGGCGTGTGGACGCTGAAGAGTTACCGGGCCGAGGACGAGGTCGACGTCATGGGTCACAAGGGCAATGACATCGTCGCCGAAGTGGCCCCGCTGCCGGACGACCTGTTCATCGAGAAGCGCAAGCCGTCCGCATTCTTTGGCACCACGCTGATGAGCCATCTCAACCAGATGGGTGCCGACTCGCTCATCCTCACCGGGAGTACCACGAGCGGGTGCGTGCGGGCGACTGCGGTCGATGCCCTCTCATACGATCTGCGGGTGACCATCCCGCACGAGGCCGTGTTCGACCGGGGCGAGGTATCTCACAAGATCGCTCTGTTCGATCTCCACATGAAGTACGTGGATGTCACGGACGTTGCCGACGTGCTCGAGTACCTCGAGGGTCTCGAGGAGGGATTGTTCGACGAGACATATCCGCCGGCAGCGAAGGCGGCAAGACAGGCAAGACAGGAGGAATAGCACCGCGACAGCTCGGAACGGCTGCGTGTGTCGAGGTGCTACCACGAGCGAGGAGGCGACATGTCCGAGCCGAAGACCACAGCTGTCGTCAACATCGGGACACTGCTCACCGGTGATCTCACCGCGCCCATCGCCGAGGCGGAGTCACTGCTCATCGATGACGGTCTGATTGCGACCATCGGCGGTGTCTCCATGGGTGATGCCGAGCGGGTGATCGACGTCCACGGCGCCACCGTGGGTCCCGGCTTCATCGACTCCCATTGTCACGTGGTGATGGGCGACTTCACGCCACGGCAGAACACGATCGGGTTCCTGTCGTCATACGTTCACGGCGGTATCTGCCAGGCAATCTCACCCGGTGAGATCCACACACCCGGGCGGCCGCGGGACCGCGTCGGTGTCAAGGCACTGGCGGTGGCAGCTGCGCACTGGTGGGACACTTATCGGCCCAACGGCATGAAGGTGCACGGTGGGGCGGTGATCATCGAACCGGTGCTCACCGACGAGGATTTCCTCGAGATTGCATCCCAGGGCGTATGGCTCGCCAAGTTCGGATTCGGCAACTACCAGGACCCCGCAGACGGGTTGCCTCAGGTCAAGGCCGCACAGGCGGCGGGTATCAAGGTGATGTGCCACTCCGGTGGGGCGTCGATCCCCGGGTCGAAACCGATCACCGTCGATCACCTGCTGTTGCTCCGGCCCGACGTGTGCGGGCACATCAACGGTGGGCCGACGTCGCTCGACGACGAGGGCTTGCTCACGCTCGTCAACGAGACCGATCTCGTTCTCCAATTCGTTCAGGCCGGCAATCTGCGCAGTGCCATCCATATCACCAAGGCTGTCCGAGAGGCCGGTGCGGAGCATCGGGTCATCATCGGCTCGGACACACCGACCGGCACGGGGGTCATTCCGCTGGCGATCATCAAGACGATGGCCGAGCTGTGCTCGCTGGCCGGGGTGGAGCCCGGACTCGCGTGGGCGTGGGCGTCGGGGAACACTACCGACGTCTATGACCTGGAGTCGGGCAAGGTCGAGGTCGGTCGGCCGGCCGATCTGGTGGTGTGCGACGCGCCGTGGGGTTCCCTTGCCGATGATGCGTGCAGCGCTCTGACGCGAGGTGACATCCCGGGCATCAGTGCCGTGATCATCGACGGCATCGTCCGGGCGCTGCGGAGCCGCAACACGCCGGCCGCTTCCAGGTCGGTCACAGTCACCCCAGAGATTCCCGAGCCGCCCGGTTCAGGTCACGTGTGAACGAGATACAACGAGAGGAGCAGCGATGAGTACGACTGTAGAGGAGGTCCTCGTCCCCTCACGCGAGGGTCGGGGCGTCTATGTCAAAAAGGGCCAGTTGCTCGACATCGTCGACGTTGTGGGCCACCAGGTAGGCGACATCGTCGCCTGGTATCGCAAGGATCCTTCCGAGTACATGTCGCCGACGCACACCGTGTCCTGCAACCAGTCGGTGGTGCTGAAGACCGGGTCGCAGGTCTTCTCCAATCATCGCAACCCGGTGTTCACCATTGTGCGGGACGATGTCGAGAGGCACGACATCATCGTGCCGTGTTGTGATCGCGAACGATATCTCAACGACTACGGCCTCCCCGACCACGCACATTGCCTCGGCAACCTGGAGCAGGCCAGGGACCTTCTCGGGGAGGACTACGAGCTGCATGGCGAGACGGCCTGGAACGTGTTCATGCACAACCGTGTCCAACCGGACGGCTCGGTAGTCACCGACCCTGCCGCCCACGAGGCGGGGGCGACGATCACGCTGAAGGCTCACGAAGACCTCGTGGTGCTCCTGTCGGCCTGCCCCCAGGACCTCACCCCCTGCAACAACTTCAACCCGACGCCGATGCTGCTGCGCGTCATCGACGAGGGCTGATCCAATGAGTGTCCTCCCGGCCGATCGCCTCGCGGATTCACGGCGGAAGATCCGTTCTCCGTTCGAACTCGATCCCACTTTGTGCATCTACTCTCCCCAGGCGAACCTGGACGCGCTCGAGCACCCAAGGGTGAAGGCGTGGCTTCAATTCCTCGTGCACGAGTGGGAGCCGCCGCAGGTAGGCGGCCGCCGGCTGGCGCTCATCGTGCCGTGCACCAAGTACAAGCCGTACAACACCAGCCGGGAGCACCGTGCCATCAACGGGGCGCTGCTGGCTGCGGGGTGGGAGCCAGAGGGCGGTTTTGCAGTGCCACTTCCATTGCGCGATGTACTCGACCCGGATGAGGATCCTGCGCTGCTGCACATCGGACCGTTGCGCAAGGGGGACACGGTGCTCGACCGCATTGTCATGTCCGAGCCCCTGGCGATGGTGCCCTATCCCTACATCTACGAGTGGCGTGGCGAGCAGAGTCCGGCGACCAGCTACGACGACCCGGGTTTGTTCGAAGCGCGAGGCACATCGGTGTCGCCGGAGCGGAACGACTGCACGGCCGTCGATCTCGGAAACGGGAAGTGGCGATGGGGTCCGAACGAGCGCGCCGCCTACGTGGAGATGCACAACCGACTCGTCGACATCATCGCTGCCACATTGCGGCGGGTGGGCGCCCGCTACGCCGCCATCGGCGCATGGGTGTCACCCGGGCTCACACACCGCTCGTTTCTGGCCGATGCGGCGCTGAGGAAGGCCGAAGGGCTTCCACTGACACGCAGTGGGCCGGAAGGGCCGGTGGCGCTGCGCGGTGTGCTCGATCAGTTGCCGGGCGCCGTCACGATCATGCCGACGGCGGAGCAACTCGACCAGGCCAAGGCGGTGCTGGCGAAGCGGCTCGCCCGCGAGGGCAGGTCGGCCACACCGGGTGCGGTCCGCGCGGTATACGCGCGGGGTGACGGCAACGACACCCCGCTGGGGTTGCCGGAGGCGCTGGATCACCTGACGGCCTGGTTGGAAGGGAGGTGACGGCTGAGGCCCACCCGCCGGAGGGGCGGAGGTGCTGATGAAGAGGAGTGAGGAGAAAGACGGGCCACCCATGGCCTGATCCTGATATAGGTGTGCCGCCGATCGGTGGCCGATCGCACGAGAGGAAGCCAACTCATGACACGACGATGGATACACTTGCTCGGATTACTGGTGGCGATGGCCCTGGTGGCCGCAGCCTGTGGTGGGGGCGACGCGGCGACGACCACTGCTGCGCAGCCGACCACCACGGCGCAGCCGACCACCACTGCACAGTCGTCCGCCGGCACCCAGGAAACCACGACGACCGAGGCGGCGGTGGAGCCGCTCAAGGTGGCTCTGGTCCTGCCGGGCTCGGCGAATGACAAGGGCTTCAACCAGCTGGCGTTCGAGGCTCTGGCACAGCTCGAGGAAGAGTTCGGAATCGAGACCGCCTACACGGAGATGACCCCGGTACCGGAGTTCGTGAAGGCTTTCGAGGACTACGCCTCGGCCGGATACGACATCGTGATCGGGCAGGGTTTCGAGTTCGGTGACGTGGCCGCGGAGGTTGCTCCACAGTTCCCGGACACGATCTTCCTGGTGACCAACAACCCCAACCTGTCCGGTCCCAACATGCAGGGCCTGCAGCCGGCGTCGCACGAGGCCGCCTACCTGGCGGGCATCGTTGCGGCGATGGTGACCAAGACCGGTCAGATCGGCGGGATCGCCGGCTTTGAGTTCCCGGTCATCGTTGCGCAGATGGAAGCATTCCGTCTCGGGGCCCAGTCCGTGACCCCGGATATCGCTGTGACGATCACCTATCTGGGGACCTTCGACGATGTGGAGAAGGGCAAGGAGACCGCCCGGGCGATGATCTCGGGTGGTGTCGACGTGCTGTATCAGATCGCCGACGCCGCCGGCATCGGGGTCATCCAGGCAGCGCGGGAAGAGGGCGTCTACGCTATCGGCTGGGGTGGCGATCAGTACGACGTGGCACCGGAGGCGGTCGTCACTTCTCAGATCGTCGATCAGCGCGCACTCATTGTCGAGGCGGTAGGAGACATCGTGAAGGGCAACTTCTCCGGTGAGCAGCGCTTCTTTGAGCTGGACTCTCCGGTACTCGGCCTGGCGCCGATCAGGGTCGTCGACGACGCCTTGGCCGCCCAGATCGAGGCGAAGGTCTCCGACGTGACCGCAGAGATCCTGTCGGGCACCCTCCAGGTGCCGTTCATCCCGGAGCCGCAGAGCTGAGCGGTCTTGACGCACAGCGGGCTGTGGAGCCGCCGGAGGGTGCGATACCCTCCGGCGGCACCGACCTGCTCCGGCTGAAAGAGATCAGGAAGCGGTATGCGACGACCGTCGCTCTGAGTGGTGCGTCGTTGTCGGTCCGACCCGGGGAGATCCACGCACTCCTCGGCGAGAACGGAGCGGGCAAGACCACGTTGATGAGCGTTCTCGACGGGATCACCCGTCCGAATTCCGGTGAGATCTTCTGGCGCGGTGGGCGCGTCGAGATCGCTTCACCGCAGGCGGCCGCTGCATTGGGCATCGGCATGGTTCATCAGCACGATCGGCTCGTCCCGGCGCTCACCGTCGCCGAGAACTTCGCGCTCGCCTTGGGTGGGCGGTTCCGGCTCGACATGGACTCCGTGCGGGGCACAGTCAAGGAGGTCGAGCGTCGGTTCGGTGGGAACGTAGATCCGGACGCGATCGTCGCCGGTCTCTCCGTGGGTCAGCGGCAGTGGGTAAGCCTGCTGCGAGTACTGGCCCAGGACGTGACGCTGCTGGTCCTCGACGAGCCTACTGCGACGCTGACGCCATTGGAGCGCGATGTCCTCTTTGATGCCCTCCGGGAATACCGGGCCTTGGGGCTGAGCGTCATCTTCATCACACACAAGCTGGACGAGGTTTTTGCGGTGAGTGATCGGGTGACGGTTCTGCGGAACGGACATGAAGTTGCGACTCTTGACACCGCCGCCACCGATCGCCAGGAGCTGGTTATCCACATGGTGGGACGGCGGATCGAGACGGGCTTCGACCCACCTCCTACGACTGTGGGGAGGCCGCTGCTGAGGATCGAAGGTCTGCACATCTCCGGTGAGCGTCGTTCCGTGCAGGACGTCGGACTCAAGGTGCGGGCCGGCGAGATCGTGGGTATCGCAGGCGTGGACGGCAACGGCCAGCGGGAGCTCATCGAGGTGATCTGTGGGATCCGTGAGGCCGACAAGGGAGAGATCTGGTTCGACGACGGTTCGAGATGCTGGCATCACGGGTTGTCGGCATCCATCGCACGCATTCCCGAGGATCGACATCGTCACGGTTTGGCTCGCGGCCTCGCGCTCTGGGAGAACCTGCACCTGGGGCGCTGGCGCCAGCGCGGCCTGGTGCATCAAGGCTTGATCGATCGCCAGAAGGCACATCGTATGTGTGCCGCACTCCTCGAGCGTTTCGACGTGCGGGCCGCCGGACCGGACCAGTTGGCCGGCGAGCTGTCGGGAGGCAATCAGCAGAAGGCCGTCCTGGCCCGCGAACTCGGCGATCAGCCCGAGCTGGTCATTGCCATGAACCCGTGCCGGGGCCTCGACATCTCAGCGGCCAGGTTCGTGCTCGAGCAACTCCTCGCCGTCCGAGGTCGGGGAGGGGGAGTGCTGTTCGTGTCATATGATCTCGACGAGATTCTGTCGGTGGCGGACCGGATCCTGGTGATGTCGTCGGGCCGGATAGCGGGCGAGGTACTTCCGGGTGACGGGGCCGCCGAGCGCATCGGCCTGCTCATGAGCGGCGAGAAGTTGGATCAGTCATGACCACGCGCCGCTTCACCGTCGCGAGCCTCCTTGCTTCCGAGCGAGTGATCAGCATTGCGGTCGTCGCCCTCGGCGTCGGCCTCTCCATCGCGTTCCTCGCGGTGAGCGGCGTCGACCTGAGCGAGGCACTGCCCGCGCTTGCCAAGGGGGCCGCAGGGGACGCGCGGGCATTCGAGGAGACCCTTCGTCAGTCCATTCCCCTCATGTTCATCGGCCTCGGTGTAGCCGTTGGCCTCAGGGCAGGTCTCTTCAACATCGGGGGAGAGGGCCAGCTGTACGTCGCGGCCCTCGCCGCCATCGTGATTTCACAGGCAGTCCCGATCGGCATTCCGTTCTTCGCGGTCATGATGATCCTCGTCGTGGGGGTGGCTGCCGGTGTGGTGTGGGGCGGGTCCGCAGGGTGGATGAAATCGCGCCTGGGCATGAACGAGGTCATCACCACGATCCTTCTCAACGAGATCGGCATCCTGCTCGCCGGATGGGCCATCCACGGGCCACTGCGCGACCGGGCAGGCGGCGGGTACCCCTGGTCGAAGGCAATCGGGGTCCAGTTCCGCCTCCCGGTCCTCGAGATCGGACCGTTGTCGATCCCGTTCGGCATCGTGCTCGCGGGTGTTTTCGCCGTTGGGGTGTACGTGCTCCTCGAGCGATCCCGCTTCGGGCTGCAACTCCGGACGTTGGGGGACAACCCGGATGTCGCCGAGTACTCGGGAATGTCGGTGCGCCGTCTCACCGTCCTGGCGATGGTGATCGCCGGTGGCCTCTCGGGTCTCGCCGGCGTCGTGGAACTCGCCGGAACGCAACACCGACTCAGCGACTTCTTCTCGCCCGGGTACGGGTTCACCGCCATCGCCGTGGCACTGGTCGGAAACGCGCGATCCGGTGGTGTGGTTGCAGCGGCTCTCCTGTTCGGAGGCCTGCGCGCCGGCGCGTCCTCCATGGAGCGGATCGCCCAGGTTCCGGCTGCCACCAGCCTGATCGCCCAGGCGATCATCATCCTCCTGCTCGTCATCGCCAGATCAGAGCGGCTGGCTCTGTGGATGAGGCAGCGCAGAAGCGTCGGCGAATTGCTCGCCGGCGGTGGGGAGGAGTGACCGTGGATGTCATCGTCGATCTCTTCGTCTCCACCGCCTTTTTCGCCAGTGCCGTGCGCCTGGCGGTGCCGATCATCTTCGCCGGTACCGGAGAGGTGATCTCGGAGCGCGTCGGCATCCTCAACATCGGCCTCGAGGGAATGATGCTCATGGGTGCCTTCACCGGTGTCGTAGGTGCGGAAGTGACCGGCAGCCCGTGGCTCGGAGCTCTGGCCGCCGCACTGGGTGGAATGGCGGTGGCGGCACTCCATGGCCTGGTGGTCATCCGATGGTCGGGTGATCAGATCGTGAGCGGGCTCGCCCTCAACCTCGGGGCTCTCGGACTCACCACCTATCTGTCACGATTGATGTTCGATACGACCCGGCAGATGGAGGTGCCCCACTTCGAGCCGATCAACATCCCCGGCCTGTCCAACATCCCCTTCTTCGGCGAGGTCCTGTTCCAGCAGTCGCCGTTCTTTTATCTTGCCGTGGCGATTGCGGTCACCCTCAGCCTTGTGCTGTTTCGATCGAGGCCCGGCCTCCGTTGGCGCGCGTCCGGCGAGGATCCGGATGCGCTCGACAGCGTCGGTGTGTCGGTCGCCCGGACCCGGTGGGGGGCACTGCTTCTGTGTGGGGCCCTTGCCGGGCTCGGGGGCGGGGCGATCTCGCTTGCACAGCTGTTCACCTTCATCGAGAACATGACAGGAGGGAAGGGCTTCATCGCCCTTGCTCTCGTCATCGTCACGAGATGGCGGCCCATGTGGGCGATCGGTGTTGCGCTGTTCTTCGGGGCGGCCGATGCCATCGCTGTGCGGGTGCAAGCACTCGGCATCGCTTCCATCCCGTTCCAGGTGTCCCTGATGATCCCATTCGTGCTGACGCTGGTCGCCTACGCCGTCGCCGCGCGCAGCGGCAAGCCTCCCGCGGCACTCGGTAGACCGTGGATGAAGACATGATGAACGCAACGCTGGTCCGCGCCCGTTACGTGCTGACCGCAGCCGAGCCGGCGGTGATTACCGACGGCGCGGTCAGGATCCTGGGTGATCGCATCGATGCAGTCGGGACCTGGAAGGATCTCCGAGCACGGTTCCCCGAGGACGGCGTTGCCGGCGGGCCGAACGATGTGGTCACACCGGGGTTCGTCAACACCCACGGTCACTTCTCGGAGGCACTCATCACCGGAATCGCCAAGCGGTACACGCTCTGGGAGTGGATCGACGCCTTGATCGGGCCCGTGGCCCCACATCTCGACGACGAGGCGGCCTACGTCGGCACGCTGATCGGTGGGATGCAGATGCTGCGAAGCGGGATCACGGTGGCCAACGACATGTTCGTATGCGATCCGCGGCAGGATCGTCCGGTCACGCCCGGTGTGGTGCGTGCGCTCGACGACCTGGGGCTGCGCGGTGTCGTGTCGTTCGGGGCGGGCGACGTCAGAGGCACGAGCATACCGGTCATCCTCGAAGAGCACGCCGCGCTCGCCGAAGCCGCCGCGGCGAGCCGACTGTCGCGGTTCAGGGTGGGGATCGCCGCCCTCGGCGCTCAGTCCGAGGCGTTGTTCGCGGGGAGCGTCGAGCTTGCCGTTTCGGGTGGGCACGACGGCGTACACATCCATCTCCAGGAGGTCAGGGAGGAGGTGACCGCGATCCGTGCACGGTATGGCGTCACACCCATCGGCCGCTGTGCACGCTTGGGGCTGTTCGCCGCGCCGACCGTCGCAGCCCATTGCGTATGGGTGGATGCCGACGATCACGAACTCCTGGCCGAGCACGGCGTGGGCGTGGCCCACAACCCGGTGTCCAACATGATCCTGGCATCGGGAGTCTGCCCGGTGCCGGAGCTGCGTGCCCTCGGCATCGCGGTGGGCATCGGGGTCGACGGTCCCGCCAGCAACGACCGACAGGACATGCTCGAGGCGATCAAGACGACTGTGCTGCTGCAGCGGGTCGATCGGCTGCAGGCGACAGCGTTCTCGGCAGGCGAGGCCTTCGCGATGGCCACGATCGACGGCGCTCGCTCGCTCGGCCTCGATCACGAACTCGGCTCGCTCATTCCGGGAAAGGCCGCCGATCTGGTGGTCTTCGACGGAGAAGCCGCGGCACTGGCCAACATCCACGATCCGTTTGGCGCGATCGTCTACTGTGCCGGGCCTACGGAGGTTAAGGAGGTCTGGGTTGCCGGCACCCGCTCCGTCGAAGGCGGCCGGATCGTACACGTCGATCCGGTCGAGGTGGTGGAGCGCTCCCGCCCAATCGCCCGCAGGATCCTTCGGGCCGCCGGACTGGGCTGATTCTCCCTTCGAATCGTGCTCACGGAAGGCGAGAGCCACCGTTGACCTGGATCAGGCCGGCGACCCCCAGGCGGTCGGCACGTCCGAGGTTGGAGGCCCCGGCGGTGACGATGGTGACCCAACTGTCGAGTGTTCCTGTCGGGAATGTCCGTTGGGAGCCACAATGTGACCCTTCGGCGTGGGACCGCCGCCTGGGCCGTGCATTTGTTGGGCGCGTCCTGTAGGCTGTGTCTCTGTCAGAGACACGATAGGCAGGGCGCATGGATGGTTGTTCGAATTCCAGGCGAGGTGAGCGAGGGTCGTTTCCATGCTGATTACCTCAGGTGCCGAGCGTGCCATCTACGCCCCTGCCGATGGCACGGTCGTCGGTTCGATACGTGAGGCCACTCTCGATGACATCACGCATGCCGTTGCCGCCGCCCGACGGTCGCTCGACGACTGGCGACGGGCCGCTCCGTACGACCGGGCGGCCGTTTTGTCCCGGGCGGCGGCGTTGCTCGAGAACCGGGCCGAGGAACTCGGACTACTCCACGCTCGCGAGAGCGGCAAGGTCATCACCCAGGCCCGCAAGGAGATATTTGGGGCGGCGGCGCTGCTCGATGAGAACGCTCACATCGGGCGCTTCGACGCCGGCTATCTGGCACCCACCGGAGCCCTGCCCGGTGGTGAGCGTGACCTGACTCTGGTCGAGCGGGTGCCTCTCGGGGTGGTGGCGTGCGTGATTCCCTTCAATTTCCCGGTAGAACTCACCATCGAGAAGGCGGGGGCAGCCCTCGCCGCCGGCAACACGGTGGTGGTCAAACCGCCTCCACAAAACCCACTGGCGACCATCGCCACCGTGCAGGCTCTCATCGATGCCGGACTGCCGGAGGGCGTGCTGACGGTTCTCCCCGGTGGTCGCGAGGTCAGCGCCGCCCTCTGCGCGGCCCCGGGCGTCGATGCCGTCTCCCTCACCGGAAGCGTCGGTGCCGGGGTCGCTGTCGCTCAGGCAACCGCCCACATGCTGCGACCGCTCCACCTCGAGCTGGGCGGGAACGGAGCGGCCGTCGTATTCGACGATGCCGATGTGGACCTCGTCGTGTCCGAGACGCTGAGGGGCAGAATGCTCATGAATGGCCAGGCCTGCGCCGCGACTAAACGTCTCGTCGTGCACCGCTCGGTTGTCACAGAGGTCGTTGAACGGCTGGAAGCGGTGCTGGCCGCCATCACCGTCGGCGATCCCACCGACGAATCCAGCGAGGTAGGTCCGCTCATCGATGCCCGCAGTGCCTCGCGGGTTGCAGCCCAGGTCTCCAAGGCCGTTTCGCAGGGAGCGACCCTGGTTCGCGGCGAGATGTCGGCGCGTGATGCGTGGTACCCGCCGGCGCTGCTCAGGTCGGTACCCGCGGGAGCCGACGTGGCAGTCGACGACGAGATTTTTGGACCTGTGGTCACCACGATCCCCTTCGACACGGACGAGGAATCGATCGAGATCGTCAACTCGTCGCAGCTGGCCCTGACCGCGGCGATCTTCTCCGGCGATCTGGAGCGGGCCCTCGCCGCCGCCCAGCGTTTTGAGGTTGGTGGCGTCGTCGTCAACGGCACGAACAACTATCGGCCTCCGGTGGTGCCCTTCGGAGGTGTTGGGCTCGCAGGCACGGGCAGGGAGGGCATCGGCTACACGTATGAAGATTTGACTCGGACCCGGTTCATCGCCGTTCGCGGGGTGCGTCCTCCTGGTGTCCCGTTGGGGGGTAGCGCAGATGGATGAGCGTGCCGTCCGTGAGATCGTTGCCCGGACCGCCCGAATGATGGCCGGCGCCGGCCTCGCCGAGGCCTTCGGGCACGTGTCGGCCAGATGGCGCGACGGGTTCGCCATCACGAGCACGCTTCCGTTCGCCGGCGCCAGTCCGGACGACGTGATCATCGTACCCGACCGGTCGGACCCACCGTCGGGGGTCGACGGCGTACCGCTCGAGACCGCGATGCACGCTGCCGTGTACGTGGAGCGCCCCGATGTCGGAGCCATCTGCCGGGGACATCCGCCCGCCGTCGTCTCGTGGGGGGTTGGTACAGAGGATCTGCCGCTTCTCCACGGCCTGGGAGCACTCGCTGGCGAGCGGGTAGCCATCCATCCCGACGTCGACCTCATCGCGACCCTCGCTCAGGGCTCAGCGGTAGCCGCGACGTTGAAGGACGCCTTCGCCGTGATCCTGCGGGCCAACGGCTGTTTGGCCGTTGGGGCGACACCACTCGAAGCGCTTACCCGCCTCTATTTCCTCGAGGAACGGGCGCGAGTCGCTCTCGACCAGGGGATCGAGAGAGGAGAGACCGATTGGGGGAACCGCCTTCGGCATACCGGCGCTGAGTTGCCGCGAGCGATGGCCTGGGTGGAGGCAACCTTCGGGTACTCAGGGTTCCCAAGACCGCACGGAGAGACATGAGTCCGACGACCGACGACATGCGAACCGACGCAGAGAGGAGCAAGGTATGAGGAGTGGAGCGAAACGAGGACGGATGGCCACGCTGCTGGTGCTGGTGCTGGCCATTTCGCTCGTTGCCACAGCCTGTGGCGGCGACAAGGGAGGACTCGACGAGAAGACGGATGCGACGCTGATCCTGGACTTCGTCCCCGGTGGTATCCACACCGGCATCTACGCGGCGCTCGCCGAGGGCTACTTCGACGACGCCAATATCAACCTCGACATTCAACCGCCGACATCGTCCGCGGACACGCTGCGCCTGGTGATGGCCGGGAAGGCCACCATCGGCATCGCTCCGATCGCCGACGTTGCATCGTTGCGTGCTCAGGGTGAGGACATCCAGATCTTCATGGCCCTCGAGCAGGTGCCGCTTGCGGCCTTGATGTCGACCGCCGCGATCGGCATCACCGACCCGAGCCAGTTGACCGGGGCTACGATCGGTGTCACCGGTGTGCCATCGGACGAGGCGATCGCACGGGTGATCCTGTCGAGTTCTGGTGTCGACGTGAACAGCGTCGAGTTTGTCACCATCGGCTTCGACGCGGTCGGCAACCTCATCGGCCAAACGGTCGATGCGGCCATCGGCTTCTGGAGCGCCGAGGCGGTTGTATTGGAGCTCGAAGGCGAGACGCCCTACGTGTTCCGGCCCGACGAGTACGGCGCACCGCCCTACCCGGAGCTGGTGCTCTTTGCCAGCGGCGACACGATCAAGAACCGACCGGAGGTCCTGGCCGCCTTCTCCGACGCGCTGGCGCGCGGCTATGACTTCGCGTTGAACAATCAGGACAAGGCCATTGCCGACCTGTCCGCCAATGCGGACGGCATCGACGTCGAGTTCGCAAACGCGGAGTTCAACAACGTCAAGCCGTACTTCCTCGGACCGAATGGCAAGTTCGGCGAGATCTCCGACGAGGCGATCGCCGACTACCTAACCTGGGCAGTGGAAGTCGGCGTGCTCGAGTCCATGCCGGAGAACCTGATCACCACCGAGTTCCTCCCCTGAACGATGGTGTTGGCCGGGGAGAACGTATCGTGTTCTCCCCGGCCACCCGCCATGGAAAGGGCCCCATGAAAGAACGGATCAGCGTCAGGAACATCTCGAAGGGTTTCGGGAAGGGTTCTGGCCGCGTCGAAGTCCTTGACGGTATCAACGTCCATGTCGGCCGACATCACTTCGTCAGCCTTCTCGGTCCCAGCGGCTGCGGCAAGTCCACGCTGTTCAACATCGTCTCGGGGCTTTTCGAACCGAGTGAGGGTGTGGCGCTGGTCGATGGGTCGCCGGAGCGGCTCGGCACATGCGGATACATGCAGCAGAAGGATTTGCTGATGCCCTGGAAGCGCATCACCGACAACGTGGCACTCGGCCTCATGGTAAAGGGGACGCCGCGCCGGGAGGCGCGTGCCAGAGCCGAGGAGATCCTGGAGCGGTTCGGGCTTGGTGGATTCGGTCATTGCTATGCCAGTGAGATCTCTGGCGGAATGCGGCAGCGGGCGGCACTCGCTCGGACCTTCCTCGCCGGTGACGACGTATTGCTGCTAGACGAGCCGTTCGGGGCCCTCGACAGTCTCACCCGGCTGCAGATGCAGTCGTGGCTGCTCGACATCTGGCAGGAGTCGGAAGCATCCATCCTGTTCATCACTCACGACGTGGACGAGGCCATTCGGTTGTCCGATCGGGTCTACGTTCTGTCGGAGCGCCCTGCGAGGGTCGTGCTCACCCTCGAGATCGATTTGCCGCGCCCCCGCCCGTATGAAACGGTGCTGTCTCCCGAGTTCGCGGCCCTGAAAGTGCAAGCCATCCGTTACCTGCACCCCGACGCACAGGACATGAGCAGCAAGGAGATGATCCCAGATGCCTAGCTGGCTCAAGAAGACCCTGCCTCCCGTCGTCTTCGGCCTGCTCGTGATCCTGGGGTGGGAGCTGCTCACTATCGTCACGAATGCCGACCCCCGCATCTACCCGGCGCCGAGCGAGATCGCGGTCGCCTTGTTCAAGAACCCGGGCAGCCTGCTGAGCAACGCGCGGATCACGACCCTCGAAATGGTGTTGGGCTTCGCGCTCGGCGCAGTGGTCGGCATCAGCATCGGCATCCTGCTCGCATACTCGAAGGTCGTGCGTTCTGCGGTCTACCCATGGCTCATCGTCAGCCAGACCATCCCGATTCCGGCCGTCGCGGCGGTACTGGTGATCTGGTTCGGCTTCTCCATGCTGCCGAAGGTGCTGGTGGTGGTGCTGATCGCCTTTTTCCCCATCGCTGTCAGCACGGTCGACGGATTGAAGGCGGTCGATCCGGAGATGGTACGACTCATGCGGACGTTCGGGTCGAGCCGCGCCCGCATCTTCAGAGAGGTTCGCATCCCCGTGGCATTGCCGCATATCTTCACCGGGATGAAAGTCGCCGCGGCGTTCAGCGTGCTGGGCGCAGTGTTCGGAGAGTGGGTCGGCGCGAAAGGCGGGCTCGGCTACCTGCTGCTGCTGAAGAATCGCGCGGTCAACACCGATGAGGTGTTCGCCATCATCTTCGCCCTGTCGGTCCTCGGAGTGGGTTTCTTCAGCCTCATCGTCCTCATCGAACGGATCACGATCCCCTGGTACCACAAGGCTCGTCAGATGGAAGGTGCTCAATGACCAACCCCATGCCGGCGGAAGTCGCCGAACGATACAAGGACGGCTTCCTTGCCCACTTGTCCCAGACGGTTCCCGGACGTAAGGAGATGGTCATCACGAGCGCTTCCGGGTGCCGAATCACCGCCGCCGACGGAGTCTCCTACCTCGACATGATCTCGGGCATCGCCGTGTCCAACGTCGGTCACTCCCACCCGGAGGTCGTCGCCGCCGTCGAGCACCAGATGCGGCGGTTCGCACACGTCAACGTCTTCGGACGCTTCGTGCTGCCGCCCCAGGTCGATATCGCCGAGCGCCTCACCAGGGTCGCCCCTGGAGAACTCGACATCGCATTCCTCACAAGCACCGGCACCGAGGCCAACGAGGGCGCTCTCAAACTGGCGCGCAAGTACACGGGTCGTCCCGGGTACGTGGCCTTCGAGGGGTCCTTTCACGGCCGCACCTACGGGTCGTTGTCGGTGAGTTGGCGCGAGCGCTACCGGGCGCCCTTCCAGCCGCTCCTCGAAAAGGTCACCTTCGTGCCGTTCGGCGATCTCGACGCAGCGGCGGCAGCCATCGGGGACGACACCGCAGGCGTGATCGTGGAGCCCGTACAGGGCGAGGCCGGTGTTCGAATCCCGTCGGACGATTTCCTCCCCGGTCTCAGGGAGGTGTGCACCGAGCGCGGGGCGCTGCTCATTGCCGATGATGTCCAGGGGGCCATGGGCAGGTCCGGTCACTGGTACACCTGCCAGGAGTGGGGGGTCACCCCCGACGTGATCACCGTCGCCAAGGCCGTGGGCGGAGGGCTGCCGCTGGGCGCCTTCATCTCCACCGCCGAGATCTTTGCCACGTTCCTCGACCCGCCCTTGTCACACCTGACCACGTTCGGCGGCAACCCGGTGTCGTGTGCGGCGGCGACCGCCGCCTTCGATATCATCGAACGCGACGGCCTGGTCGAGCGGGCTGTCGAGATGGGTGAGTACCTCAGTGCAGGTTTTGCCCGGCTGATGGATCGCCATGAGACCCTGGTGGCGGCGCGCGGACTCGGCCTGTGGTGGGCGTTCGACGTCGCTCCCGACGACCTGGCGATGCCGGTTGTCCAGGCGATGGAGCGGCGCGGGGTGATCGTGGGCTCCATGCTCAATGCAGATGGAACGATCCGTGTGGCCCCACCGCTCATTGTCACAACCGATGAGCTGGATGAGCTGCTCGATGCCCTCGACGAGTCACTCACCGAACTCGAGGGTGTCACATGAGCCTGCCTACCCGCGAGGAAGTGCTCGTCCGCGGGGCCTGGGTGCTCACCTCCGCCACCGTTGGGGAGGTCCGCGACGGCGCCGTGTTGATCGCCGACGGCACGATCGCAGCCGTCGGCTCCTATGCAGACCTGCGAAGGGCGCATCCCGCCATCACGGTTGTCGGCGATGGCACCGGGGTCGTCATCCCGGGCCTCGTGAACGCTCACACGCATCTCTCCGAGGCACTGATCCCGGGGATGGGATCGGACCTGACGCTGTTCGAGTGGGGGACCCGGGTGGTCACTCCGGCGGGGACGGTACTCACCCGGGAGATGGCCAGGGAGGGCAGTCTCCTGAAGGCGGCCGAGTTGCTCCACTCCGGGGTCACCTGCGTCAACGACATGTTTCACCACTACCACGCGGGCTCGTTCGCCAGCCTCGGGGTCGTGGAGGGCCTGACGGAGGTGGGGCTTCGCGGCATGGTTGCCTTCGGCGCGGAGGACGCCTTCGAGGTCTTTGGGGGTCGCCGGTTCACGGTGGAAGAGGCCATGGAAGAGCACCTGGCGCTCGAAGAAGCGACTGCAGGGGCCGAGCTGCTCGAATTCCGGATGGGTGTCGGGACGATGCTGGGATCGACCGACATGCTGCTCGAGGCCGCCATCGGCACGGCGTCCGAGCGGAGCTGGCCGGTACATACTCATCTCGCCGAGGTCCGCGAGGAGGTCGTCGAGGCGCGGTCGCGTTGGGGCAGGAACAGTGTCGAGCAGGCGGCGGCCATCGGTCTGCTCGATCTCGAGGTCATTGCCGCCCACCTCATCTGGCTCTCCGAGGGCGATGTCGAGCTGCTCGTCGCCCACCGCACCGCAGGCGCTCACAACCCGATCGCCAACATGATCCTCGGATCGGGAGTGAGCTGCGTGCCCAGGCTTCGGGCTGCAGGCCTGCGACTCGGGCTCGGCACCGACGGCGCGGCATCGAACGACTCCCAGAACATGCTCGAGGTCATGAAGATGGCGGCGCTGCTCCAGAAGGTCCATCGGCTCGACCCTGCGTCGCTGACAGCGTCTGAAGTGCTGCGAATGGCGACGATCGGTGGAGCCGAGGCGCTTGGCGTCGCCGACCGCATCGGCAGTCTGGAACCAGGCAAGCGGGCCGACGTCGTGCTTCTTGGCGGGACGGCGGAGCTGGCCAACATCCACGATCCGTACCAGCAGATCGCCTACTGCATCAGCCCGCGCTCCGTATCCGACGTATGGGTGGACGGGAGACGGCTCCTCGCAGCAGGAGTGCCGACGACCGTCGATGAAGCGGAGCAGATCGCTCGATGCCGTCCCCTCGCCGAGACCCTGGTGAGGGAGTCTGGGCTCGTGGCGGAGGGGATGTCCAGGTTGTGCGAGATGTAGCCATCGTCGGTGGAGGCCACAACGGCCTCGTATGTGCCGCCTACCTGGCGGCCGGCGGACTCGACGTAGAGGTTCTCGAGGCCAACGACGGCGCCGGTGGGTGTATCTGGACGGAAACGCTCGACAGCGGGTACCGACTCGAGCGAGGGGCCGTGGACCTGACGATGATCGACGACGTCGTCGCCGACCTCCGTCTCACCGACCACGGGCTGCACCTGCTCGATCGTGAGATCCTTGTCGGCGCCGGGTTCGGCGATGGTGCCCGCCTGCTGTTCCATTCCGACCTCGAGGCAACCATCGACGGGTGGGCCGGGATCGGGCAGTCCGACCGCGAGGCCTACCGGTCGTTCGCCGATCTGGCAGGTCGGGCCACCGACGCGTTCGATGCTCTCCCCGGCGTGCCCAGCTTCGGCGAGGTCATCAGGCTCGCAGAGTCGCTCTCGATCGGCGTCGATCTCGCCCGGTTGCTCGTTTCGTCGGCCGAGTCGGTCATCGGGCGACGCATCCACGACCAGCGCCTCGCCAGTGCCATCGCGATGTACGGGGCGCACGGCCAGCTGCCGCCGTGGCTCCCTGGAACCGGGCTGTTCGCCCTGATGTTGCCCGGCTCCCACGGCAGCAGGAGTCATCGCCCGAGGGGAGGGGCGGGTGCCTTCATCGACGCTGTCGTCTCATCGCTCGAAGCGTCGGGCGGCACCCTGCGGACCAATGCGAGAGTGCTCCGCATCAATCCCGCCGTGGAGGGCGCCGTGATACAGCTCGAGGGCGGGGAGTCCGTGGCGGCCCGTCGTGTGATGTCGTCGCTCGACATCCGTCGCACGGCACACCTGCTGGCCGAGCCGCCTCCCGCCATACGGTTGGCCGCCAAAGCCGTGCAGTCGGGCGCCCTCAATATCGGTGAGCTCAAGATAGATCTCGCGTTGTCGACCCCGGCGACGGTCGTTGGCGGGGATGCAGACGCCGCCTTGTGGCTGCTTCAGGAGCGGCCCGACTCGCTGCGCACCTCCTTTGGGGATATCGTCGCCGGTCGCATGCCCGCCAGTCCAGCGATGATGTGGGCCGCTCCGTCGGTGCTCGACCCGACCGCGGCACCCGATGGAGGGGGAACAGTGTGGCTCTCGGCCTTCGTTCCGGCTCGGTTGCGCGATCGTTCCTGGGATGCTGCGGCCGAGGAGCAGGCCGCGGACGACGTCCTCGAGGGGTTCGCACGGATCAGCGGCATCGATCTCCGGCCCATTACGGTCGACCGGAGAGTCCTCGGCCCGGCCGGCTGGGAGCGACGTATCGGTGCGCCGGGAGGCAACCCGAACCATCTGGATCTCACGCTCGACCAGTTGTTCGGCTGGCGTCCACCGGGGGCTCGCGGGTACCGGACGGAGCTACCATGGCTCTACTTGACCGGGGCCGGGACCTTTCCTGGCGGGGGCGTGTCGGGGCTGCCAGGCCGCAACGCAGCACAGGCCCTGCTTGCCGATTTGGGATCGCGTCCACATCGCATGGGCAGGTGGCGGCGCGAGATCAAGGGACTCTGGAACGCGTTCGGCCTATATCGATCAATGAGGAGAAGGGCGTGAGCGAGACTACCGATGTCTTCGGGTTCCTCGACCTACTTGCGGGATACCAGCCCGCAATGGTGGTCATGGCGGCACGGCGCCTCGGCGTGTTCGACAATCTGACCGCCGAGCCGCGTGACGTTGCCGACCTGGGAGCGGCGATTGGAGCAGACCCTGCAGCCCTGGGGGCGTTGCTGCGGTCCCTCGCCGGGATCGGTCTCGTCGTTGAGGACGGGAACCGCTTCGCCGCTACCCCCTTCGTCACCGCCCACCTTGCAGGTGGTCGGGATCTCGCTCTGGTGATCGAGAAGGAGGAGTACTTTGCCAGGGCCTGGCTGTCACTCGACGACGTGGTGCGAACGGGCCGGCCGGTGCTCGAACCGTGGCGGAACCGCCTCGCCTCCGATCCGGCGACCGCCCATATGTTCCTCGAGGCGCTGAATGTTCTCGCCGAGCACACGGGTCCCAGACCGTGGGAGCTTCCTGAGCTCGCGCCCGGCCGACGGGTCCTCGACGTCGGCGGCGGCTTCGGTTACTACGCGCTGCGCCTTGCCGAGGCGGGCTCAACCGTCGTGCTGGTGGACCTGCCGCCGGTGACCGAAGCGCTGGAACGTCGTCTCGACATGTTCCCGAACGCATCCATCGAGCTGATTGGAGTCGACGTGATGACGGCCCCATCATGTGGAGTCGATGCCGACAGCGTCGACGCTGCCCTGGTCTCACACATGGTTCACGATCTGTCCGAGGCCGAAGGGGTCGATCTGCTCCGCAGGGTGTGCTCGGCGGTACGTTCGGGGGGCACCGTCGTCGTGAACGACTTCGCGGGTGATGCAGGACCCGGTGCATTCGGTCCCTTGTTTGATGTGATGATGCGTATCGAGACCGGTGGCGCCGCATATCCGCTTGCGACGCTGCGGTCCATGCTCGAGTTGGCGGGTTTGCAGGGGGTTCGCGTCGTGGATCTTCCCGAGCCCGTCACGCTATTGATGGGGAGGGTGGCATGAACATTCGAGTGGCGGGTGTCGACGAGGTCTATGTCGCCCTACTGGAACGAATCGGTGCAGGGACGATCGAGGTCGGCGCCAAGCTGCCGTCGTGCCGGGTGCTCGCCGAAGAGTTCGGATCGAATCCGAGTACGGTGAATCGCGCCATCCGGCGCCTGTCGCGCCACGGCCTGGTGCGGACCGAACCGCGACGCGGGGCCTTCCTGGTGAACGCCGGTGCAGCCCCCGAACTCGGCCATGACGAAGTGGAGCGCGTTGTGCGCGACGCAGTCCTCACCGCTCGGCGCGCGGGCCTCGGCCCGGCACGCATCCAGGAGCTGTTCGAGTCGGCGCTCGCGGTGGGTGGGAGGGGTGTTGGCGCAGTGGCTTTCGTCGAGTGCAACCGATACGACCTCGACCACATGACTCCGCTCGTCGAGAACACTACGGGTGTCGCCCTGAGGCCGATGCTCTTCGATGACTTGAAGCCTGGATGGGAGGACGAGATCGATGTCGTGGCGACTCCTGTATTCCATCTGGCCGATCTCGCCGAGTTGTCGTACGACCTCAACCGGGTCGTCGACCTGAACTTCATTCCGTCACGGTCGGTGCTGCGTCAGTTGGCCACGATCCCGGCGTCGGCCGTCGCAGCGGTGGCTGCTCCGACTCCGCGTGGAGTGGAGCGGGTAAGGGCTCTGGTGAGTCAGTACTACGCAGGGACGATCCTCACACCGGACCCAGAGAGCGATGCGCCGTTCGAGGGCATCGATGTCCTCGTTCACCCGGGGGCGATTGCGATCGATGCCAATCTTCTCGCCGGCGTCCGTACGGAGATCGTGATCGATTGGGAGTTGGATCCCGGCTCTGCCGCGACGTTTGCGGGCCGGGTTGCGGCGGCTGCGGGGAGGTGACAACGCGCAAGGCAGGCCATCGACGGTGATGTGAACGCCATCTGAAGGAGGACACCAAAATGCCGAAGACGGGCGGCGAGATTCTCGCCGATTATCTCATCGCAGAGGGAGTGCCGTACGTGTGCGGCATCCCCGGACACGGGAACATGAGCATCTTCGACGCACTGAAGGACCGGCAGCGCGACATCACTCTGGTGAAGTCCAGGCACGAGCAGTCGGCTGCCCACATTGCCGACGCCTACTGCCGAGCGAGCGGCGCTCCACTTGCCACGGTCACTTCGATCGGACCCGGCTCGGTGAACACCATCGTCGGCTTGGCGACCTCGTTCGTCGATTCGATTCCGGTGGTGGCGGTTACCGGTGGCCCGCAGACCTACATGGACGGCACCGGTGTGCTGCAGGAGATCGAGCGGCACGCCGACGCGGACTTCTCGAACCTGATGCGCCCCGTGGTGAAGCGCAGCTTCGTGGCCCATCGCGGCGACCGGGTTCCGTCGATCATCGCCAGGGCCTTCAACGAAGCGCTCACCGGTCGACCGGGTCCGGTACATGTCGAGATGCCCATGGACGTCCAGTCGGAGGCCGTCGAGGCCCGGGCCTTGCTGCCGGCAGAGCGGCGCCCTGTCGGCAGAGCGCGGCCAGATCCCCACGAGGTCGAACGGGCGGCCCGGTTGCTCATCTCTTCGGAGCGGCCGGTGATCCTTGCCGGGGGAGGGTGTGTGCGCGCCGATGCTGCGGCAGAGCTGCGGGCGCTCGCCGAGTTTCTGCAGGCACCGGTCGTGACGACGATGATGTCCAAGGGCATCCTCCCGGAGGATCACGCGTTGTGTGCCCAGCACACGGGTGCGTGCGGTACGTCGTGCGGCAACGCGCTCACCGCCTCCGCGGACGTCATTCTCGCGGTCGGCACGCGCTTCGCGGAGCAGACGGCCTCGTCGTACGTCCCGGGCAAGTCATTCAACATACCGCCGACGAAACTCGTCCACCTGGACATCGATCCCTACGAGATCGGGAAGAACTACCCGGTCGCGGTCGGGATCGTGTGCGATGCGAAGACCGGTCTCGCCGACCTGCTGGATGCGGTCCAGAGCCTGACGGGCGGGCGGCTGGACCGCAGAGACTATGTCGCCGAGGTACATGGCCGGACCGAGGAGTGGTGGAAGATGGTCCGGGCCCGGTGGCGTGAGGACACCCTGTCGATGAGCCGGGTCCTCGCCATGATCCGGGATGCCATGCCGCGCGAGACGATCGCGATCGCATCTGCCGGACATCCGCAGATCCAAGCCTTTCAAGAGTTCCCGGTGTTCGAGCCGTGGTTGTCGCCCGGTGGCTACTCGACGATGGGGTACACGCTCCCGGCGTCGATCGGGACCAAGCTCGGGAAGCCCGAGCACCCCGTCATCGCTCTTGCCGGTGACGGCGACCTGCTGCAGACCGTGCAAGAGCTGCACCTTGCGGCCGAGCTGGGCGTACCCGTCGTGATTGCCTGCCTGAACAACGCCGGCTGGGTGTCGATCCGTGACTTCCAGCGAGGCATGTTCGGTGAGGAACGACCGGTGGCCGTGGACTTCGTCAAGGCTGACGGGTCGTCGAACCCGATCGACTTCGCCGGCGTCGCCAGGGCCATGGGGTGCGAGGCCGAGACGGTCACGGAGGTGGGCCAGGTGAACGCAGCGCTCGGGCGGGCCCAATCGAGCGGGGGTCCGTACCTCATCGACTTCCGTCTCAGCCGGGATCCCGCCGACACGGAGAACATCAACGTCGGGCACTGGGATCTCCCGAAGCCCGCGTACCTCGGAGGTGAGAGTGATGGGTGAGGAATCGCTGCTGCGGTTCTACGGATCCTACGAAGAACTCCGCGAGGTCTCTCAGCGTTACGTACTCAAGAGCATGGGCGACGAGCCGATCGGTATCGCCAGGGCACAGGGTGTGTGGGTCACCGCCGCAGACGGGAGAGAGTACCTCGATGCCATTTCCGGTGAATGGGTCGTCAACCTCGGATACAACCACCCGAAGATTCGGGAGGCGGTGCTGGAGCAGATCGGGAACACGGAGTACACGACGCCGGTGTGGGAGTCCGAGGCGCGGACACGGCTTGCCGAGAAGCTGGCGGCACTGGCGCCGGGCGACCTCTCGAAGACGCTGTACGCGCTGTCGGGAGGTGAAGCCGTCGAGGGAGCCATGCACATGGCGATGCGGACGACCGAAGGCACCGACTTCGTGTGCCTCGACGGGGCGTTTCACGGCAGGACCTTCGGCACGATCCCGTTGAGCTACGTGTATCCGGGCATGTACGAAGGCTCCAACAAGGGGTTGGACAGCTATCTGAAACGTCAGATCAGGGTGCCGCAGTACTACTGCTATCGGTGTCCTCTCAACCTCGAGCGGGAGACCTGCGGGCTGGCGTGCGCCGAGTTGATCGACTGGTCGCTGGAGCGGGCGCACACGCACAAGCCGGCCGGCGTGATCGTCGAGACGTTTCAGGCGAACGGCGGCATGATCCCCGCGCCGGACGGGTACATGGAGCGCGTCGCAGAGATCTGCAAGGATCGAGAGGTTCCGCTGATCGTGGACGAGGTGCAGGGAGCGTTCTGCCGATGCGGCCCGATGTTTGCGAGCGAGAACTACGACATTGAGCCCGACATGATCGTGCTCGGCAAGGCCGTCGGCGGTGGGTTCCCGGTGTCCGCGACGCTGGCGACGCCCGAGTACGCCAACCTCGCAGCCTGGGAGTACGGCTTCACGATGTCCGGTCATCCCGTGTCGTGCGCTGCGGCCATCGCCATGATCGAGGTGATGGAGGAGGAAGACCTGCCGGCGCACTCGCAGGAGATGGGGGCGATGATCGTCGACCGTCTTCGCGACTTGCAGGAACGCTCCGGCTTCATCGGTGATGTGCGGGGACAGGGCCTCATGATCGGTATCGAGTTGGTTGAGGACGCGGTCACCCGTGAGCCTGCCTTCGAGAAGGCTGCGGAGGTCGTCCATGCTTCTCTCGAACGAAGTCTGATGGTTGGGCGCACCGGCCCGGTGTTCGGCGATCTCGGTAACACGATCAAGCTCAAGCCGGCAGTCAACTCGACCCGGGACGAGCTCATGGAGATGGTCGATCGCTTCGAAGCGGCTCTCACCGACGTGGGGGCGCTGCCGTGAGACGCCCCATCGCGTTCCTCGCCGAGATCGGATTTGCCGCGATGCCGGCCGGCGAGGTCGCTGCGGCGATCACCGGAGCGGGCTACGACAGCATCGAGTGGACCATGGCGCACATCGACGACTTCATCGAACCGGCGTGCGCTATCGCGTGCCAGCAGGATCTGGTCACCGACCCTGTCGGCGGACTCGAGCGCACGAAGTCCGCGATCGACGTGGCCGCGCGGCGCGGCGTTCCGACGGTCAACGTGCTCACTGGCCCAAACCTGTGGGAGGACGGTGCCGTGGAGCGCCACGACGAAGCCGCGTGGGCGGATTCGCTGCGGGCCCTGGAGGCCGCGTGCGCTCATGCCGAGCTTCTTGGCGTCAACGTCGCCTTGGAGCCCTGCTGGGGCACGTTGGCCCACGATGCGGCCACCATGCACAGGGTGCTTGCCGAGGTGCCCTGCATGGTCAACTTCGATCCGAGCCACTTCGTGATGGAGGATGACGACATCCCCGGGTTCGTGCGTGACGTAGGCGATCGAATCGTCCATGTCCACCTCAAAGATGCCTTCGGAGTACCGGGCGTGGAGGGAGAGGACTTCCTCTTCTGTCTGCTCGGTGAGGGCAAGGTGCCGTGGCCGGAGTTCTTCGCGGCGCTCGACGACGTCGCGTACACAGGCCCCCTCTCGGTCGAGTTCGAGGCTTATCGGTACCTCGATCAGATACTCGGGAACGACCCCATCGCGGCAGCACGTCTCGCGATGGACCAGGTACGCGCTCTTGTCCCGGAGGTCGCCTGATGGTGGGCGTCGGCCTGGTCGGTCTCGGGGAGATCGGTCAGGTCCATCTCGCCGGACTGCGGGAATCGGCACAAGTCGGACCGGTGGCGATCTGTGATCTCGATGCAGACCTGGTGGAACGGTCTCGGGGCGACGAGCGGGTAGCCGCGTCGCTCGACGAGTTGCTCGCCGACGATGACGTCGAGGTCGTCGACATCTGCCTGCCACACCACCTCCATGCGTCCTACGCGTTGCAGGCGCTGGCGGCCGGGCGGCACGTGCTGCTCGAGAAGCCGATGGCGATGTCCGTGGCCGAGTGTGACCAGATCCTGGCCGGCGCAGCGGAGGCGGGCCGCAGGGTCGGCGTGTCACACAACCAGTTGTTCTACGAGCCTCACCGCATGCTCGCCGGGATGCTGGAGCGTGGCGACCTCGGCGACCTGCGGACGATTCGGGCAAGGCTTGCGATCGGGGGCAAGTACGGTGGATGGCGATCGGACCCGGCTCAGGCCGGCGGTGGCCTCCTCATGGACGCCGGGGTCCACCGTGTCTATGTACTCGACGCGCTGGGAGGGCCGATCACCGCCGTCACCGCAGTGATGGACCGACCGGGGAGCGAGGATGTGTACTCGATCCTGTTCGAGTTCGCCACGGGTGCGATCGGCACGATCGATGCGACCTATGGCGGTCCGGTTGGCCTGTTCGACGATCAGATCGAGGTGGTTGGTACCGAGGCGATCGCCCGTGTGACCGGATGTGAGGCTCTCTTCGAGGGCTTTGCAGCCGGCCCGGCGCTCCGGGCATGGCGCAACGGGACCTGGACGGAGTACGACTCGGCCGACGACTGGGCCGGATCGGTCAAGGCGTCGGTAGACGGTTTCTGTGCAGCGGTGGTGAACGGGACGGAGCCTCCGGTGACCGGCGCCGACGGCCGTCGGATCGTACAGGTCATCGAATCCGCCTACGAGTCGGCACGAGAAGGTCTTCGTATCGGAATCGACATGAGCTGATCCGACCGATCAAGGAGGTCCCCACCACACAGATTCGCGAATTTCCACCGCCCGAGATGAAGGGGAGTCGCCGAGAGGCACCTCACTACATGCACCACTCGGCGGGACGTCGACCGGTGGGAATGCGAAGAAATGAGCAGGAACCGTCCAAACCAGCCAGATAGGAGCGAAGAGTGACACGAGCCGCCGTTATCAACAGTCGCATCCACGATTGGTCCTCCGAAGGTGGCCCTCTCATAGAGCGCACCGAGCCTTGGACCGGCGAGCCTCTCGCGGCGGTGCGGGAGGCTTCCTGGGAGGATGTCGCCCTGGCCTGCGAGATCGCGATGCCGGCACAGAGAGAATGGGTCGCTCTCCCGTTGGCGGAAAGGGAGTTGGCGCTTCGTTCTATCGCGGATGAGCTCGAGCGTCGAGATGACCTTGCTGTGCTTCTGGCACGGGAGGTTGGCAAGCCGATCGTCGAAGCTGAGGGGGAGGTGGCTCGGACCGTCGCCATCTTCCGCTTCTACTCGAGCATGCTTCGCGTCGGTATCGGCGAGGTTCTCCAGGGCCCGGTCCCGTCGATGCGAGTGTTCACTCGGCGGCGCCCCCTGGGCGTGGTGGGTCTCATAACGCCATGGAATTTCCCGCTGGCGATTCCGGCCTGGAAGATGGCACCTGCTCTCGCGGCCGGAAACGGTGTGGTACTCAAGCCGGCCACTGCCGGTGCCGGAGTGGCGGCTGCACTGATGGAATGCGTTGAGAAAGCGCCGATTCCCGACGGACTGGTTGCGCTCGTCACGGGCAGGGGCTCCGTCGTTGCGGATGCTCTGGTGGGGGATCCGCATATTCGCGGAGTGAGCTTTACGGGCTCTGTCGAGGTGGGTCGAGCGATACGAGTGGCGTGTGCCGAGCGAGGCATCCGCATACAAACAGAGCTGGGGGGTCGGAACCCGGCGATCGTTCTTGCCGATGCCGACCTCGAGGCAGCGGCTGCCGCGGTGGCCGGTGGGGCGTTCGGCTACGCCGGACAGAAATGCACCGCTACCCGAAGGGCGCTGATCCAAGACTCCGTGTACGACGACGTTCAAGCACTGTTGACGGCGGCCGCCGAGAGGATGGTGCCCGGAGATCCCCTCGATCGCGCCACCGTCGTCGGGCCTCTCATCAGCCGGCGGGCCGCCGATGCCGTGCGGGCGTCGATCCGCGAGGCGGTCGAAGCCGGGGCAGAACTCATATGGGGGGATCCGGAGGGCGATGGCGACGTTGTCGTGCCGACCATCGTGAGCCGTGTGCCTGCCGACGTCGACCTCGGCTGCGACGAGGTGTTCGGTCCGGTCCTCGTGCTGGAGCCCGTGCGCGATCTCGACCATGCGATCGCCAGTGCCAACGCAACGCCGTTCGGTTTGTCGGCCGCCATCCACACCGCGAGTCTCGCCTCGGCAGCGAGATTCGAAGCAGAGATCGAGGCCGGCGTCGTGGTTGTGAATCGTCCTACCTCCGGTGTCGAGCTTCATGCGCCCTTCGGGGGAATGAAGGCCAGTGGGTATGGGTGGCGGGAGCAAGGTGTGGTCGCGTTGGATTTCTACTCGGAGCTCCAGGCGATCTATGAGGCCATGTAACCGGAGGGCGGTACCGGCGGCGCGATCGAGGCTCAGCGGGGAAGGTCGCTGTGGCCCATCAAGTATTCGTCGACTGCGCGCGCACACCGACGACCCTCGTTGATGGCCCGTACGACCAACGACTGGCCGCGGCGCATGTCACCGGCCGCAAAGATGCCGGGCACGCTCGTCTCGTAGTCGTCGGCGTTCGCAGCCACATTCCCTTGCTGATCGAACTCGATGCCGAGTTGCTCGAGCAGGCCCTCATGGACGGGGCTGACAAACCCAGTTGCCAACAGGACGAGATCCGCTTGCAGTTCGAACTCGCTTCCGGCGACTTCGGTCATCACCCAGCGGCCGTCAATCTGCTTCCAGTCGACGCCGACACCTCGCAGCATCTCGATCCGCCCGGCCGAGCCCTCGAATGATGTGGTCGCCACCGACCACAACCGCTCACACCCCTCGTCGTGAGACGTAGACGTTCGTAGCTTCGTCGGCCAGTTGGGCCAGATGAGCATCTTGTCGGGATGATCCGGGGGCCGTGGTAACAGCTCCAGTTGCGTGACGAAGGCAGCGCCCTGGCGGTTCGATGTCCCGACACAATCGGCGCCGGTGTCGCCACCACCGATAACCACGATGTGCTTGCCCTCGGCGGTGATCGGCTCCAGATCACCGAGGGACTCGCGGCCAACCCTTCGGTTCTGCTGAGTCAAGAACGACATCGCAAAATGCACGCCGTGGAGATCGCGCCCGGGGATGACGAGATCTCGCGGCTTCTCACACCCGGCCGCCAGCACCAGCGCGTCGTATTTGTTGACGAGACGCTCCACCGGCACGTTTACACCGACATGGCTGTTGACACGAAACTCGACGCCCTCTGCCTGCATCTGTGCCAGCCGGCGGTCGATTACAGACTTGGCGAGCTTGAAATCCGGGATCCCGTAGCGGAGAAGGCCCCCGATCTTGGGGTTCTTTTCGAACACCTCGACCTGGTGACCGGCCCGGGCCAACTGCTGCGCCGCGGCCAGACCGGAGGGCCCCGACCCGATGACGGCGACGCGCCTGTCAGTGTGCCTACCCGGGATCTTGGGGTCGATCCACCGGTTCTCCCAGGCCTTTTCGATGATCGCGTGCTCGATCGTCCTGATGGTCACCGGGGCATCGTGGAGGTTGAGTGTGCACGCCTCCTCGCAGGGAGCCGGACAGACCCGGCCGGTGAACTCGGGGAAGTTGTTCGTCGAATGCAGCACGTCAACGGCCTCACGCCAGTTGTCCCGGTATACGAGGCGGTTCCAATCGGGAATGATGTTATGGATCGGGCAGCCGGAATGGCAGTACGGGACGCCACAGTCCATGCAACGGGATCCTTGCTTCGCCAGCGCTTCATCCGTCAGTGGAATCGAGAACTCGCGATAGTTTTTGCGGCGCTCCTCCACCGGCAGGTAGCCACGCTCCTGGCGATCGGTCTTCTGAAACCCTGTCGGCGAGCCCATCACACGCTCCCCACCGTCAGCGTGCGCTGCTGCATCGCCCGCCGATACTCCACCGGCACGACCTTGTAGAACCTGGGCAGGTAATCGTCGAAGTTGTCAAGGATCTCCTCGGCCCGGGAACTGTTCGTGAGGTGGGCGTGGCGGGCGATGAGGGTCTTCAGCCGCCACACGTCGTGTCTCAGCGGATCGGCGAGAAGCTCCTCCGGAGTGGGGTCATCGGTGACTTCGAGCGGGGCACCGTCGTCTGCCGCGACTCGCTCGATCTCGACCATGTGGTGATTGACCCGCTGCTCGAAATCGCCGGCATCGTCGATCACGTATGCGATCCCGCCGCTCATCCCGGCTCCAAAGTTCCTGCCGGCCTTGCCGATTACCACGACACAGCCACCGGTCATGTACTCGCAGCCGTGGTCGCCAATTCGTTCGACGACGGCAATGGCGCCGGAGTTCCGGACGGCGAATCGCTCCCCGGCCCCGCCGTTGAAGTAGCAGTCGCCGGAGATGGCGCCGTAGAGCACCGTGTTGCCGATGATGATGTTCTCCCGTGGGACGATCGGGCCGGAAGGTTCCGCCTCGATGATGATGCGACCGCCTGACAGCCCCTTGCCGACGTAGTCGTTGGCGTCTCCTTCGAGGTGAAGCGTGATGCCGTGAGCCAGCCAGGCGCCGAAGCTCTGTCCGGCGGTCCCGTTCAGCTTGATGTGGATCGTGTCATCGGGGAGACCGGCGTGACCGTATCGACGGGCAACCTCACCCGACAGCATTGCGCCAACGGCAAGGTTCGTGTTGTTCACGGAAGTCTCGATCGACACCGCCTGCCGATTCTCGAGAGCCGGCATCGCCTTCTCGACGAGACCGTTGTCGAGAGCCCGATGCAGAGCATGTTGTTGCTTTCCGGTGTTGCTGATGGCGATACCAGGTCGGGGCCGAGGCTTGAACAGGACCTTGGAGAAGTCCAGACCCTGAGCCTTCCAATGCTCGATTGCGTCCTTTGCGCGGATGCGATCACTTTGACCGATCATCTCGGCGAAGGTGCGGAAGCCCAACCTGGCCATGATCTCTCGGGTCTCTTCCGCAATGAACATGAAGAAGTTGACGACGTGCTCCGGCTTGCCGGGGAAGAGTTTGCGCAGCTCGGGGTCTTGAGTGGCCACACCGACCGGGCATGTGTTGAGGTGGCACTTGCGCATCATGATGCAGCCCTCGGAGATGAGAGCGGCGGTGCCGAAACCAACTTCGTCCGCCCCCAGCAGCGCCGCAATCACGATATCCCGGCCGGTGCGGATGCCACCGTCGGTCTGAATCGCGATCCGTCCCCGCAGGCCATTGGCGACCAGGGTCTGGTGCGCCTCGGCCAGACCTATCTCCCAATGCGAGCCTGCCTGCATCACCGAGGTGAGGGGGCTGGCGCCCGTGCCACCCTCATTGCCCGAGATGAGGACATGGTCGGCGTGTGCCTTGGCGACACCGGCGGCAATCGTGCCGACACCGACCTCGGACACCAGCTTCACGCTGATGCGGGCTGTCGGGTTTACGTTCTTCAGATCGAAGATGAGCTGCTTGAGGTCCTCGATAGAGTAGATGTCATGGTGAGGCGGGGGTGAGATCAGGCCGACGCCCGGTGTCGAGTGGCGCACCTTGGCGATCCACTCATTGACCTTGTAGCCGGGAATCTGGCCTCCTTCGCCGGGTTTGGCACCCTGGGCCATCTTGATCTGGATGTCGTCGGCGTGTACCAGGTACTCGGTCGTCACCCCGAAGCGACCCGATGCGACCTGCTTGACCGCGGACCGCATGGAGTCCCCGTTCTCCAGGGGAACGTACCGGCTCGGTTCCTCGCCACCTTCGCCCGTGTTCGACTTGGCTCCGAGCCGGTTCATCGCAATTGCGAGATTGGTGTGGGCCTCCCACGAGATCGATCCGAACGACATGGCGCCGGTCGCAAAGCGCTTTACGATTTCGCAGGCGGGCTCGACCTCCTCGAGAGGGATCGGTTCGTCGAGGAAGTCGAGTTCGAATAGTCCCCGGAGGTTCTTCAACTTGTGGGTCTGGTCGTTGACCATTGCGGTGTACTTCCGGAAGAGGTCATAGTCACCAGATCGGACCGAGTGCTGCAGCGTGGAGATGGTGTCCGGGGTCCAGACATGCACCTCGCCCTGCATCCGGAACGCATAGTCGCCGCCAACATCGAGACCGGGGGTGAGATATGTCTTGGTGCCAAAGGCAACTTTGTGGCGCCGCACCGTCTCGGCAGCGATCTCGTCGAGACCGATACCCTCGATCACCGAGGGAGTGCCCGTGAAGTACCGCTCGACGAACTCGGTGTTCAAGCCGACGGCATCGAAGATCTGGGCACCGCAGTAGGACTGGAACGTTGAAATACCCATCTTCGACATCACCTTGAGCATGCCCTTGTTGAGCGCGTTGGTGTAGCGCCTCTCGGCCTCTTCCGGGGACGGGCTGCCGGGCAGCTCGTCAACGAGAGCATGGATGCTGTCGAATGCAAGGTACGGGTTGATGGCCTCGGCGCCGTAGCCACCGAGCAGGCAGAAGTCATGAACCTGGCGGGCCTCGCCGGTCTCGACGACCAGTCCCACTTCGGTTCGGAGACCGGCCCTGATCAGATGGTGGTGAACGGCTGCGGTCGCCAGCAAGGCCGGGATGGCAATCCGATCCACCTCCAGGCGACGGTCGGACAGGATGAGGATGTTGCGACCCTCGCGTACCGTCTCGATGGCCCGATCGCACAGTCTCTCCAACGCTGCTTGCATACCGGCGGCGCCTTCGCCGGCCGGGTAACAGATGCTCAGCTTGCGGGTCCGGAAGGCATCGTCGACATGGTTCTCGATGCGGCGAATCCGTTCCAGATCCACATTGGTGAGGATCGGGTGCGTGACCTCCAGCCGCTTGTGGGTGCCACCGGTGTTGAGATCGAGCAAGTTGGGTCGAGGCCCGATCAGAGATACCAGCGACATCACCGTCTCTTCCCTGATCGGGTCGATCGGAGGGTTGGTGACCTGGGCGAATCTCTCCTTGAAGTAGTCGTATAGCATCTTGGGACGGTCGGACAGCACCGCCGGCGGTGTGTCACGGCCCATTGACCCGATGGGGTCTTTGCCTTCGGAGGCCATCGGCTTCAAGAAGAACTCGATGTCCTCGCGGGTATAGCCAAAGGCCTTCTGAGCATTGCGCAGGGTCCCCGCATCCGGTCCCATGGCAGCGACCTCCGGCGGAAGCTCGGCAATATGGATCTGGGTTTCGTCGAGCCATTGCCGGTATGGCTTCGCCCCGGAGAGAGAGTTCTTGAGTTCCGCATCATCGATGATGCGTCCCTGTTCGAGATCGATCAGCAGCATCTTGCCAGGTTGGAGGCGCCACTTCTTGACGATCTTCTCTTCGGGAATGTCGAGTACGCCCATCTCCGACGCCATCACGACCAGGTCGTCATCGGTGACGAAATACCGGGCCGGGCGAAGCCCGTTGCGATCGAGGGTGGCACCGATCTGTCTGCCGTCGGTGAACGCCACGGCGGCGGGCCCGTCCCACGGTTCCATCAGGGCGGCGTGGTATTCGTAGAAGGCTTTGCGCCCGCTGTCCATCAGCGGGTTGTCCGCCCAAGCTTCGGGGATCATCAGCATCATGGCGTGACCGAGGGGATACCCGCCCGCCAGCAGCAGGTCGAGTGCATTGTCGAACGTTGCCGAGTCTGATGCTCCATCTCCGATCAGGGGCCACAACTTCTCGAGGTCATCGCCAATGATCTCCGAGGACATGTTCTGCCGGCGAGCCATCATCCAGTTGACGTTGCCCTGGACCGTGTTGATCTCACCGTTATGACACAGATAGCGGAAAGGCTGCGCCAGGCGCCACGACGGGGATGTGTTCGTCGAGAACCGCTGGTGGATGAGCGCAAGAGCCGATTCGGTCCGCTCATCGGCGAGATCCTTGTAGTACACGGCGAGTCTCTTGGCCAGCATCATGCCCTTGTACGTGATGGTCCTGGCCGACATCGAGGTCACGTAGAACTCGCCTCGTCTTATGAGGTAGGGAGCGCGTTTCTCCAGCTGGACATGGGCCTGTTTGCGAATCACGTACAGCTTGCGCTCGAAATGATCGGCATCGACGATGTTCTCGCCACGGCCGATAAACAGCTGGCGGATCACCGGTTCGATGGGCCGGACACTCACTCCGAGGCATGACGAGTCTACGGGAACGTCACGCCACCCGAGTAGCTGCTGGCCCTCGCGTATCACCAGCTCGGTCAAGAGGTTCTCACACACGACGCGGTCGACGGGATCCTGGGGCAGAAAGATCAGTCCAACACCGTAGTTACCGGGTTCCGGAAGGCGGACTCCCTGTTCCGCCATCTCGGGCCGGAAGAATCCGTCGGGTATCTGAAGCAGCATCCCGGCACCGTCACCCGCCAACGAATCCGCTCCGACTGCACCGCGATGCGTGAGGTTCGCGAGCACCGTCAGCCCTTGAGTGATGATCTGGTGACTCTTGCGGCCCTTGATGTCGGCAACGAACCCGATGCCGCACGAGTCGTGGTCGAGGGCAGGGTGGTAGAGCCCCTCTGCCTGCCGAATCTGCTGATGATCCCTCTTCATGCTTCCTCACATCCGGCCGGTAGTCGACCGGCCGGTTCTGGGTGAGAGTACCCAGAGGTCGGTCGTTCTGCGAAGAAGAGGGCCGTGGGAGGTAGCTCACGACGGGACTCCGGTTTTCCCGCCATTGTCACCGAGACCGCACCGCAGGCTCCACCTGTCGAGGGTGTGGTGGTCCCCGTCCAGGCACCAAGAAGACGGACCACGCCACCTTGGTCCCGATCCCGATTGCCTCGCCGGCCGTGCCAGGTCAGTCTGAACGGTGGGAGTCTCGTTTCGATGGGGCGTCCCGACCGGATCGATCCGACTGGTATGCACCCCAATGGGCGAGGTCGTCGATGTTGATCCTCGTACCGGGCCGCCGGCGGCGAGGGACCTCGCCGCGCCGGCCGACTTGAAGGAGCAATTCGGGTCGCAGGTGCTCGGGGAGCCGCAACGCCGCCGCGACGCCGGAACGACTGAACGAGGTGGTCGGGCAGGTGCCGAGGGAGAGTTCCTGCGCTGCGAGCATCATGTTCATCGTGGCGGTTCCCACGTCGATGATGGCGACGCTGTCGAGTTCGAGATCGACGCCCTGTCGCTCGCACACCTCGAGGTCGGTGCAGACGGCGATGAGCGCGGGCGGGCGCTCTTCCATCCCGGGCGACACGAGCCTGATCAGATCGAGTGTGTCCGCATCGTCGATGACGACGAACTTGTGCAACCGGGAATTGCCTCCGCCGGGAGCCCATCGGGCCGCCTCGAGCAGGTCGGTGAGGGCGTCTCTCGCCACGGGCCGTTCGTCGAAGTTGCGCGTGACTCTCCGTCGTCGGATGGCGTCGAATACCGGTCTGTCACTCATCGACCCGGCTCCCGGGCGGGGACGTCGAGACGTCGCGCCATCTCGTCGACGATGTCCACCGACAGCGAGTGGACAAGCCTCTCGAAGCCAGGCGGGTCGAACATCATGAGGTCCTTCTCGGCCTCGATCTTGGCGGCGAGCGCAGTCCAGAACTCGCGATGGGCAGGCTCGACTCGGTCGGCGGCACGCGCTGCCAGCCGTCCTGCGGCATCCACCAGACGATACGGCGGGTACTTCCTCGGTTCGAAGAGAGACACGTCTGCCGAGGACACGAGGTGTGCCAGCAGCTCGAATGCCTCTGCCTCGGTGAGGATTCCTGACTCGTCCATGATCACTCCCGGTCGTTGTGCCGACAGCATACGATGCGGCGGAGGATCCATTTCCTTTCCGGGTGGGGCGCCTTCACGATCGTGCTTTCCTCGCAGCACCGCCAACCGGATCCGGACCTGCTCATTCACCGGAACGTCGGTGGTCTCACGATCGTTTCCCTGCCGATGGAATCCAGCCAGGTCCTGCTCCTGATGCACCTCTTCTCCTCGAAGGTCTCCAAGACTGCGCTCCTACGACCCTGTCTCGCAGGCGAATCTGCTTCTGCCCAGTCTGGCCCCCTGTTCTGCAACTGCCTGACAAGACGGCACGAGACACCGACGATCGTCTAACGACACCGTGTGGGTCCGCGGATAGCGTCATCATTTGGCAGTCATCTATCCGGCTGCCGAGCACAGGCAGGCGGTTGGACCACCCGGAGGACGATGAGAGGCCATGCGAACGACCGTGACAACTGTCCCTGCAGCCCCTTCGCCCGCGAAGTGACTCGATCCCACGTTGTCGTGATCCGTGGTGGCACCGCCGGCGTATCTGTTGCCCACCGTTTGGCGAAGGACATCCGCGTCACACCTCTCGAGCGAAAGTCGATGCTTGCCCATCACCCCACGGGGAGATCGGTGGTTCTGCCGTTCAGGAACTGCTGGTCCCGGTCCATTCGCCCTCTGGCCACGGCAAACAGACCGTTTCTCCAGTGTCCCTCTTCGGGTTTGCCGGACGTACCGGCGTTCTTCGCATGCAGAGCCGTCACCGTTGCGAACGCTGACAGGCGCTCGGTGCTCGAGACCGTCCGCGAGGCCGACAGCGCCACCGGAGAGTGGGGCAGGAGTGGTTCGAACCGGACAAGGCGTCAGTCTGTCCCTCGCTCGCCGAAACCCGGTCACGTGGCCGTGACGGCTTGGGCCCCCGACGCCAAAGACACCGATGATTCTTGCACAGATCGAAAACTGGCCTGTGAGGCCATAAGCCCTTCGGGCAGAGAGGACGGATAACGTGTTTCGATGGAGTCGAGTGATCACTGGGAGTCTCGTTGTCGCGTTGCTGGCGGCGTGCTCCGGCGGTGTCGTCGAGAAGCCGGCGGAGACGACCACTCCGGCGGCCGTTGCCACGACCCAGGTACAAGCGCCTGCCGAATCCGACAGGAACGTTTTCGTGTATTCGAACGTTACCGACTTCCCCGACCTCGATCCGTCGGTGAGCTTCTCGAACGACTCGGTAGTGACGTCCAATTGCTATGAAACACTCACCTTCTACAACCCGCCGGGCAGCGCCGAAGTACTCAGCCCACGCCTGGCGACGAGTTGGGAATCCAACCCCGAGAGCACGGTGTGGACCTTCCATCTGCGTGAGGGTGTGAAGTTCCAGGATGGCGAGCCTTTCGACGCCACCGCCGTGAAGTCGGCCATCGAGCGCACCCAGGTGATGGGGCTCGGTGCCTCGTACATCTGGGCATCGGTCGAGTCGATCGAGGTGGTGGACGATCTGACGGTCGAGTTCACCCTGAGCTACCCGGCCCCGCTCGATCTGGTGGCCTCTTCCGGGTACGGATCGTGGATCTTCAGCCCGAAGGCCGACGAGTACGGCACCGACTGGTTCCAGGCCGGGAACTGCGCCGGCACCGGCCCGTACACGATCGAGAGTTACGAGCCCGGCTCCCGTCTGGTGATGACTCGCAATGACGACTACTGGGGTGGATGGTCCGAGGGCCAGTTCGATACCGTCGTCTTCGAGATCGACGAGGATCCCACTGTTCGTCAGCAGAAGATCGAGTCGGGTACCGCCGACTTCACGTACGACGTCCCGCCCGACAACCTGCCGGCGCTCGAGGCTCGTGACGACCTGGTGGTCTACACCAATCCATCGTTCCAGAATCTCCTCGGCCTGCTCAATACCCAGAAGCCGCCGCTCGACGACCCCAAGGTGCGCCAGGCCATCTCCTATACGTTCCCCTACGACGACTTCGTCGCCAACGTGATGGGCGAGCGGGCCACCGCCGCCCACGGTCCGGTTCCCGCGGGCATGTGGGGCCACTCCGACGACCTGTTCCGCTACCCCTACGATTTGGGCAAGGCGAAAGAGCTGCTTGCCGAGGCCGGATATGCAGATGGCGGTTTCGATCTCCTGCTCACCTACGCGACAGGCGATCTCGACGAGCAGCAGGTGGCGGAGGTGTGGAAGGCAGATCTCGCCAAGGTCGGGATCAACCTCGACGTGCAGGCGATGACGTGGGAGGCTCAGTGGGCCCTCGGTCAGTCCGACCCGCAGAGCGCCCAGGACGTGTTCCTGTTCTACTGGTGGCCGGATTACGTCTCACCGATTTCGTTCCTGTACTCGATGTTCCGGAGCGAGGACGAGACACTCTTCAACCTCGGCTACTACAAGAACGCCGAGTTCGACGCCCTCATAGACAAGGCGGACGCCACGTCGGGCGTGGATCGTGAGGCGGCGACCCAGATGTTCATCGATGCGCAGAAGATGCTCGTCGATGATGCCGCGGCAGTGTTCCTCTACGACGTCGCCAACATCCATGTCGCCAGGGCGGACATCAAAGGGTATGTCGACAACCCGGCGTACCCCCACGTCGTGTTCGCCTACGACTTGAGTCGCTGACACGCCAGCGAGATCGGCCACCGCCCGTCGCCGCCGGCGTGTGGTGGCCGATCTCCTTTCCTTGGAGGTGACGTGTACAGGGCACGACTGAGATATGTGGCGAAGCGACTGGCGATGGCGGTGCTCGTCATCGTGAGCGTGTCGGTGATGACCTTTTTCATCGCCCGTGTCGTGCCGTCCGATCCGGCCGCAGCCTGGGTTGGGCCCCATCCCACTAAAGAGCAGATCCAGCGGGTGACTCGCGAGCTCGGGCTCGACAAGCCGCTCACCACCCAGTACGTCCGTTATGCCGAGGACCTACTTCGTGGTGACCTGGGTACGTCGGTGACCACCCGCCGACCCATCCTCGAGGACGTGAAGGTGTTCCTTCCGGCCACGCTCGAGCTGGTGATGGTGGCCATGGCCCTGGCCATTCTGCTGGGGATTCCGCTCGGTGTTCTCTCGGGAGCGCGCAAAGGGAGCGTGCTCGATCATGCAACTCGGCTGATCTCGATCGCCGGCATCTCGGTACCAACGTTCTTCCTCGGTCTCCTGCTTCAGTTGTTCCTGTTCGGCAAGCTCGGCCTCCTCCCGCTGGGTGGGAGATTGTCGACCTACGTGGCGCTCAACCACCCGATCGTCTCGGTGACCGGGTTCCTGCTGATCGACTCGGCAATCGCAGGGAACTGGGTCGCGTTCCGTGACGCGGCGGTGCATCTGATCATGCCAGGGGTGGTACTGGCCACGTACCCGGTGGGGCTGGTGATCCGGATGACCCGTTCGACGATGATCGAGGTCTTGTCGGAGAAATACATCCTGGCCGCCGAGACGCTCGGCGTGCCACGACGCATCCGCCTGTTTGTGCTGGCGCTCAAGAACGCCGTCATTCCCACGCTCAGTGCTCTTGCCCTGTCGTTCGTGTTCTCCCTTACCGGGTCGATCCTGATCGAGGTGATCTTCTCGTGGCCCGGGCTTGGTGCCTACGTCACCAATGCCGTACTGGCGGTGGACTTTCCGGTGATCGTGTCGGTCACGCTGATCGTCACGCTCTTCTACGTGGTCATCAATCTCGTCCTCGATCTGGTTCAGGCGGCGCTCGACCCCCGCGTGGTGTTGGAGTGATCCGTGGTGACTGAGAACCCCGTCCCGACTGCAGACGATCCCGGCCCGGTCCTGCACAGCGTCAGTGAATGGCGGCTCATGTGGAAGGCGTTCCGGCGCGATCCGTTGGCCATAGCGTCGCTCCTGGTGCTCGGGATCATCATCGCCGGAGTGATCTTCGCTCCGTGGCTCACGCCCTATGCCGACCAGGGTCTGGGAGCGCCCAACATCACCGAGAAGTTCCTGGCGCCGAGTTCATCCCATTGGCTCGGTACCGACTACCTCGGTCGCGACGTGCTCGCTCGTGTCCTGTACGGGGGTCGGAGTTCGCTCAGCATCGGATTCCTCGTGGTCTTCTTCGCCGCCCTCGTCGGTGTTCCTCTTGGTGCGGTCGCAGGCTATGTCGGAGGAAGGATCGACCATCTCCTGATGCGGATTACCGATGTGTTCCTGGCGTTCCCACCGCTTCTCCTGGCGATCGCGTTGGCCGCCGCTCTGGGGGGCAGCTTCTTCAATACCATGATCGCGATCTCTTTCACCTGGTGGCCCTGGTACGCGCGGATCGTGCGCGCCCAGACGCTCTCGCTTCGGTCGAGGGACTTCATCGAGGCGGCGCGAAGCATCGGCGTGCCCCATCGCCGGATCATCACCTCTCACATCCTTCCCAACGTCTTCACCCCGGTGCTGGTGCAGGCGACCCTCGACATGGGCTCCGCCATCCTCATGGCTGCTGCAATCAGTTTCATCGGGCTGGGGGTCCAGGCGCCGACCGCCGATTGGGGCCAGATGGTGAGCATCGGGCGGATCTACTTCATCGGCCGTCCGTGGTATGCCGGATCGGCCGGTGTGGCGATCTTCCTGGTGGTGCTGGCATTCAACCTGTTGGGAGACACTGCCCGTGACGTTCTCGATCCCCGCACGAGGAGGGTGGTGTCGTGAGCGGCCCGCTCCTCTCCGTCGAGGACCTTCGGGTCCACTTCCGCACGCACGCCGGAACGGTGCACGCCGTGAACGGGATGTGCTTCGACGTCGCTCGCGGCGAGATCTTCGGGTTGGTTGGTGAGTCGGGCTGCGGCAAGTCGGTCACCGGGATGGCGGTGCTCAACATGATTCGCCATCCGGGGAGCATCGTCGGGGGACGAGTTGTCTTTGACGGCGAGGACCTGGTCGGCAAGAGCGACGAGGAGATGATGAGCGTGCGAGGCCGCCGCATCGCCATGGTGTTCCAGGACCCTGCCGCCTCGCTCAATCCGGTGTTCACGATCGGCCAACAGATGATCCGGCTCGTGAGACTCCACCGCGGCGTGGGAAAGCCCGAGGCGGTTCGACTCTCGATCGAGATGTTGGGCGCGGTCGGCCTGCGCTACCCCGAGCAGATCCTTCGTTCGTATCCTCACGAGCTGAGCGGGGGGATGCAGCAGCGGGTGATGATCGGCATGGCCCTGGCCTGCGGGGCCGAGATGATCATCGCCGACGAGCCCACAGCGGCTCTCGACGTGACCATTCAGGCGCAGTTCCTCGACCTTCTGCTCGATCTGCGAGAACGAGAAGGTCTGTCGATTGTGCTCATCACCCACGATCTGGCGGTGGTGGCCGAGGTGTGCGATCGGGTCGCGGTCGCATACGCCGGGAAAGTGGTCGAGCAGGGGAGCACGATCCAGGTACTCACTCGCCCCGGTCATCCCTACACCTCGGGACTGCTGGCGGCTCTGCCCGAAGCGATCGGACCCGAGCAGGCGATGCGGGTCATCGAGGGAAGCGTGCCCGACGGGCTCGCACCCATCGAGGGCTGCGCTTTCCGGCCCCGATGCCCCGAGGCGATGAACGTCTGCCGGACCAGGCCGCCGTGGGTGGAGGACACCGATGGCCACGGTGTGGCCTGTCACCTCCCTATGACGGAAGTACGGTCGTGAGCACACCGCTCCTCGAGCTCGTCAACGTGACAAAGGACTACGCGTCGCGTAGCGGGGCGGGTCGTGGACATGTCAGAGCATTGGACGGGGTCGACCTCGTGGTCGGCGCAGAGGAGACGGTCGGGATGGTGGGCGAGTCCGGCTGCGGCAAGACAACGCTTGCCAGGATTGTGATGGGGATGCTCGCCCCGACCGAAGGCCGGGTGCTGCTCGACGGCGAAGACCTCCACGGTGCTTCCCGCAAGAGGGCGAGGGAGCTGCGACGCGACGTGCAGATGGTCTTCCAGAACCCGTACTCGTCGATCGACCCCCGGTTCACGATCCTCAAGTGTGTGGCCGAGCCGCTCCGAACGCACACCGACCTGCGTGGCGCAGCGCTCGAGACCGAGGTCCGTGAGCTACTCAGGCGGGTGGGGATGCCAGGGGACCTGCTTACCCGATACGCTCACGAACTCAGTGGCGGTCAGCTCCAGCGAGCGGCCGTGGCGAGAGCCCTCGCGCTCGGAGCGCGGTTGGTGGTCCTCGACGAGCCGACCTCCGCTCTCGATGTCTCCGTGCAAGCACAGATCCTCAATCTGCTCGACGAGCTCCAGGCCACACAGAAGCTCGCCTACCTCTTCATTTCCCACGACCTGAGCGTCATCCGCCATGTCTGTGACCGTGTGGTGGTGATGTACCTGGGTCGAGTGGTGGAGATAAGCACAACCGAAGCGATTTTCGCGGACGGGACCAGGCATCCGTACACAGATGTTCTGCTGGGCTCGATGCCGTCAATCGCCAACATCGGGCGCCGTGAGCGGACATCCGAGCCGAAGACCCGGGATCGAGAGCAGATCGGCTCGGGTTGTTCGTTTGCACCGCGTTGCCCGCTCGCCGTCGAGCGGTGCCGGGCGGAGGTGCCCGAGCTCGACTCGAGAGGTACCGGCCACCCGGTGGCCTGTCACATTCTCAATGACGGGGAGGCGTGAACCCGACACTCAGAACGTTGCCGACCATCGAACCGAAATCCGCCTCGGAGAGGCGGGTTGCGTCACCGATCAGGAGGAATAGATTGCCCAACGGAAGACTCAAGACACCGGAGGATTGCGAAGATTTCGTACGCGGTTGCCTCTTCATGGGGACCGGGGGAGGGGGCAGTGTGGAGTGGGGCATGGGAATGCTGCGCACCGCGCTCCACGAGGGGCTCGACCTGGAATGGGTCGATGTCGACGACATCCCCGACGAGACGTCGACCGCTACCTGTTATGGCATGGGGTCGATCGCTCCGAAGGGTCCGGAAATCGAGGAATCCATCGCCAAGATGCACCTCGAGGATCGGTTCGGGGACGACTCGATGGCCGAGGCGGTGAAGGAGTTGGGCCGGTACCTCGGCGATCCCATCGGCTGTCTCGTCGCCGCCGAGCTGGGGGCGGGAAACACACCTGCTCCTCTGGTAACGGCCGCGCGTCTCGGAGTCCCACTGGTGGATGGGGACTACGCCGGTCGTGCCATCCCCGACGAGATGCAGGGGACGCCGTTCCTCGCCGGCAAGGACAGCTGGCCTTTTGCATCTGTCGATCAGTGGGGCAACGTCGCCATCGTCACCTACACGGTGAACCCGCACATGCTGGAACGGATCGGGAAGATGCTGGCGGTCGCCGCGTTCGGGACCACCACCCTGGCGTCGACGGTGCTGCCCGGCTCGGAGATGAAGGAGATCCTCGTCCGGGGGACCCTCAGCAAATGCCTCGCCATCGGGCGAGCGATGCGATCCGCCACCGAGCGCGGTGAAGATCCGATCGATGCAGCCATCGCAGTGGCCGGCGGATGGCGGCTCTTCGAGGGCATCGTCACCAAGAAGGACTGGGAGGATCGCGACGGTTACATGTTCGGGACGCTCGAGATCACCGGTTCCGGTTCATATGAGGGCGACACTCTGCGGGTCTGGTTCAAGAACGAGAACCACGTCACCTGGCTCAACGGGCAACCGTGGGTGTGCAGCCCCGACCTGGTGACACTCGCCTATCCCTTGACCGGCGAGGGGACGACCAACACGCTCATTGCCGAAGGAGACGAAGTGGTGGCCGTCGGGATGAGAGGTCTCGAAGAACAGCGCACCCCCGAAGCGCTCGACGGTGCAACTGGACCCCGGTACTACGGGTTCGACCTCGCCTACGTTCCGATCGAGCAACTCATGGAAGGAAGGTGAGGATGGTGGGCAAGCTCGGCACAGAGACTCTTGCGGACTTCTACTCCCCTGAACTGACCCACGCGGCTATGAAGCTGGTGACGGAGGTACGGCCGATCTCACCTGGACAGGAGGTGCTGATCACCGCAGACACAGCCGCAGACTGGCGGGTCGCCCAGGCGACCGCCGCGGCCGTTCACACGGTAGGTGGGATTCCCACGCTGATCTCCTATCCGACGCTGGCCGAGCCGATGCAGGACGCACCGGCGCCCGTGGCGGGGGCCGCCGTCGCCGCGGATGTGTGGGTCAACTTCAGCGTTGCCTATCAGCTCTATTCGAAGGCGTATCACCAGGCGATCGACGCCGGCTGCGTCTACGTGGAGCTCACCGGCATGGACGTCGACATGCTGGTGCGGACCGTCGGCCGTGTGGACTACGCCGCCATTCAGGAGATGGCGACGCGCCTGTACGTGATGTCGCAGGCTGCCGAGCAGGTGCGCATCACCTGTGACCTCGGTACCGACCTGACCATGACCATCGACCCGGCGGGTGACCCCTTCTTCGAGGATCCACCCAGCCAAGGTGGATATGCCCAAATGCTGGGCGGCCAGTCGGGCTACATGGCCCACCGGGAGAGCTACCAGGGCGTGCTGGTCTACGACGGAACCATCTGGCCGCCCGCCTCCATCGGGCTGCTCGCCGAACCGGTGAGCCTCTCGATCGAGAACGGCTGCGTGACCCGCGTCGAAGGCGGTCGTCAGGCACGTGCCTACAAGACATGGCTCGGCGCGTTCGATCATCCGGCAGCCCGCCTGATGGATCACTCCTGCTACGGATTCAACCCGGGCGTCACCGAGCCCACGGGGCGGATTCTCGAGGACGAGCGTGTGTTCGGTTGCATGCAATTCGGACTCGGCGCCTCGGCGATGGGCTCGCCTATCCACTCCGACGGCGTCGTACTGTCGCCCTCGGTGTGGCTCGACGATGTCCAGATCCAGGACCACGGCCGCTATGTCCATCCTGAACTCGCCGAGCTCTGCCGGTCAATGGGAGCGACCGGATACTGACAGGAGGATCCGTGACGAACACGACATCTCATAACGACTTGGTGGCGAACGTGGCCGAGCTGTTCCCGTCGGTTCGGCGTATGCTCGAGGATCTCACCCGCATCCGGTCGGTGAGCGCCGAGCAGTATCCCGCCGAGGAGGTGCGCCGCGCCGCTGTGGCGACGGCAGCGTTGCTTGCCAAAGCAGGGATGCAGGACGTGCGGCTGCTCGAGATCGAGGGTGCCCATCCGTCCGTCTTCGGTGAGATCCCCGCTCCGGCGGGGGCGCCGACGGTGCTCCTATACGCCCACTACGACGTGCAGCCGCCCGGGCTGACGGCAGAGTGGGTGAGTGAGCCGTTCGAGCCGACAGAGCGAGACGGCCGGTTGTATGGACGCGGGGTCTGCGACGACAAGGCAGGCATCGCCGTCCATCTCGGTGCCGTGATGGCTCACGGTGGCCGTCCGCCGGTGGGCGTGAAGATTCTCGTGGAAGGGGAAGAGGAGATCGGCTCGCCCAACCTGACCGCTTTCCTCGACGCGTACCGGGAGCAGCTCAGGGCAGACGCCATCGTCATCGCCGACTCGAGCAACTTGAAGACCGGAGCGCCATCGCTCACCACGTCGGTCAGAGGTCTCGTTGACTGCACCATCGAAGTGAGAACGCTCCAGAGCGGGATCCACTCGGGAATGTTCGGCGGGCCGGTGCCCGACGCGTTGAGCGCCCTGGTCCGGCTGCTGGCGTCGCTCCAGGACGGGGCGGGCAACGTCGCCGTCCCAGGTCTCGTCGCCTACGAGGTCGATCCGCTCGACCTGACCGAGGACGAGTTGCGTGAGACTGCCGGCATGATGGAGGGGGTCGAGTTGGTGGGTAGCGGGAACCTCACTTCCCGGCTGTGGACCCGTCCGGCGATCTCGGTGCTGGCGATCGACGCCCCACCGGTGGGAGAGGAGATCAACCAGCTTGCTGCATCGGCGCGGGCGGTGATCAGTCTTCGGCTGGCGCCGGGTGAGGATCCTGAGCGGGCGAGGGCGGCGCTGGAGCGACACCTGGTGGCCAACGTGCCGTGGGGAGCCCGGCTCACCATCGGCAACTGGGGGCTCGGAGAGGCGTTCCGAATGAACACGACCGGTGCCGCCTACGACGCCTACCGTGAGGCATTCCGGATTGCTTGGGGGCGGGACGCCGCCGACATCGGCATCGGCGGCTCGATCCCCATTGTGGGCGATCTGTCCGAACGGTATCCGGATGCGGCGATCCTGCTCACCGGTGTCGGTGACCATCTCAGCCGTGAGCACGGTCCCGATGAGAGCGTGGATCTCCGCGAATTGCAGCGGGGGATACTCGCCGAGTCGATCGCCTTCCGTCTACTGGCCAACTGTGAGGGAGCGTAACGCATGACCGTGACTCAGACCGTGCTGCGGATTCGGGTGATCAACCCGACGATAAGCAACGAGTGGAACGAGGAAATGGCCTCATTCCTCGACGATCCGGGGATCATCCTCGAGCCGGTGGCGCTGGACTATGGCACCGCCTCGATCGAATCGCGCGTCGACGACGAGCTCGCGGTGCCGGGGATCATCGAGCAGGCGATTCTCGCCGAGCAGTCCGGCGCCGACGGAGTGGTGGTCAACTGCATGGACGATCCGGGGCTCCACGCCGCCCGGGAAGCGGTGCGAATCCCGGTGTCCGCTCCCGGTGAGGCCGGCATGCATCTGGCGTCGATGCTCGGTCACCGATTCGCCATTGTCACGACGAGTGAAGAGGACATCCCGATGGTCGAGGAACTGATCGCCCGAAACGGCTTGTCGGACAGCGCCGGGCCGGTACGGGCCCTCGGGTTGCCGGTGCTCGAACTCGTGACGGACCCGGGCGCCACCCTCGACGCCTTCGTTGCAGCATCGGCCGCCGCCGTCTTCGAGGACGGCGCCGGAGTGATCATTCCGGGGTGCAGTTTGTTGTCGTCGATGGCCGGCATCGCGGCGCGAATGCTTGCTGAGCGAGGTGCCGCCGTCCCGGTGCTCAACCCTCTGTTGGTGGCGATCCGCCAGATCGAGACGATGATCCGACTCGGTGTGACACACAGTCGCCGGAGCTACCCGCCTCCCGTCGCCAAACCACTCGAGTGGCACGACCCGTCGATGGAGCTGGGGCCGAGACTCGAATCGGGGAGGACATGATGCACATCAGGGTGATCAACCCGACCATCACCACCAGCTGGGAACAGGAGTCACTCGACGCCTACCGGCTGGCGGCCGGCCCGGACACCGAGGTGACCATCACCACGCTCACCCACGGCACCGTCTCGCTGGAGAGCCATCGGGACCTGGCTGTGGTAATCCCCGGAATCCTCGCCCGGGCCGTCGAGGCCCAGGACGAGGGAGTCGATGCCGTGATCGTCGACTGCATGCTCGACCCGGGTGTGCGACCCGCAAGAGAACTACTCGACATCCCGGTGTTCGGTCCGGCAGAGCCGACCATGCACCTGGCGGCGACGCTCGGGTACCGGTTCTCGGTGCTCACCGTCCTCGACTCGCTGATTCCACTGGTGGAACGGCAAGTCGACCGCTACGGCCTGACCTGTCGACTGGCGTCGGTGCGATCGCTCCAGATCCCCGTGATGGAACTCGACGACGACATGGCCAAGACGCTGTCGGTGGCGATCGACGTGAGTACGAGGGCGGTCGAGGAGGATGGAGCCCACGTGATCATCCCCGGTTGCACCAGCCTGGCGGGGAAGGCGCACCTGATCCAAGCAGGGCTCGCCGACCAGGGGATCGATGTCACCGTCATCGACCCGCCGTCGGTGGCGACCAGAACCGTCGAGGCAGTGGTCTCGATGGGCCTCTCCCACAGCAGGCGAACCTATCCATC